>JASHYA010000182.1 GCA_030043315.1 Acidimicrobiales bacterium | reverse complement strand
CGCGCGTCGTCGCGCCCGCGCACGCCCCCACCGACCGTGAAGGGGATGAAGACCTCCTCGGCGGTGCGGGCGACGACCGAGACCATCGTGTCGCGCCCCTCCGACGACGCGGTGATGTCGAGGAAGGTCAGCTCGTCGGCGCCCTCGGCGTCGTAGCGCGCGGCGAGCTCCACGGGGTCGCCCGCGTCGACGAGATCGACGAACTGGACGCCCTTCACGACGCGCCCGCCGGTCACGTCGAGGCAGGGGATCACCCGGACGCTGCGCACGCGGCGATCGCCTCCCCCACGCCCATCGAGCCGTCGAGGAGCGCGCGGCCGACCACCACACCCGTGAGCGACCGTCCCTTGCCCGGGGAACGCAGGCGCGCCAGCCTCGACAGGTCGGACGCGCCGCCCACCCCGCCGGACGCGACCACGTCGAGGTCGGTCACGTCCAGGACCCACGACAGGCCCTCGGTGTCGGGCCCCTCGCGCGTGCCGTCACGGTCGATGGCCGTCACCACCACCGACGCGAGCGGCACGTCGGCCCACGCAGCCAACAGCTCGGCGGGGTCGAGGGCGGCCCGCTCGGTCCAGCCACGCAGCGCGAGCTCGAGCGCGCCGTTCTGCGCCCTCCGGTAGTCGAAGCCGACGGCGACCCTTCCGGGATGGCGGGCCGCGTGCTGCGCGGCGAGATCGGGATCCTCGATCGCGACCGTGCCGAGCACGACCCGGTCGACCTCTCCTGCGAGCAGCTCGTCGAGGTCCTCCCGGCGCCGCAGCCCCCCGCCGACCTCCACCCGCGCCCCGGCGCGGTGCGCGACGTCCACGAGGGAGAGCACCAGCCCCCGGTTGACCGGCTCGCCGGTGCGCGCGGCGTCGAGGTCGACGACGTGGAGCCACGGCGCCCCCGCGGCGACGAACTGGCCCGCGAGCTCGAGCGGGTCCCCGAAGGTCTCTGACGCACCGAACTCGCCCTTCACGAGACGGACCGCGCGGCCGCCCATGACGTCGACTGCGGCGAACAGCTCCATCACGCCGCGGCGCGCGCCACGAAGTTCGCGAGGATCGCGAGGCCCCTGTCACCGGACTTCTCGGGGTGGAACTGCGTGCCCCACACCACGTCCGTCTCCGCAGCGGCGGCCACCGCGCCCCCGTAGTCACACGTCGCCACCGTCTCCTGCCCCACCTCGGGCGCGTACGAGTGGACGAAGTACACCCACGGCTTCTCGCCGAGCCCCGAGAGGAGCCCGGATGGCCGGACGGGCTCAAGCTCGTTCCACTGCATCTGCGGGACCTTCACCGACGACGGCAGACGCCGGACGGTGCCCGCGAGCACGCCGAGCCCCGCCTGCCCGGGTGCCTCCTCGGACCCCTCGTAGAGGAGCTGGAAGCCGACGCAGATCCCGAGGAACGGCACACCCACGTCGATCGCGCGGAGGGCGGCAGCGCCGAGGCCGGTGCGCTCGAGCGCGACGGCACACGGGCCGAACGCGCCGACGCCGGGCAGCACCACTCCCGCCGCGCCCTCGACATCGGCGGGGTCGGTGACGAGGCGTGCCGCCGCGCCGACGTGGCTGAGCGCGCGCTCGGCCGACCGGAGGTTCCCGATGCCATAGTCGAGCACCACGACGGTCCCCGGGGGCACGCTCACCGGACGCTCACAGGGTGCCCTTGGTGGACGGGACGTTGCCCCCCTCCACCCTGACCGCGTCGCGCAGTGCGCGGGCCACTCCCTTGAACACCGCTTCCACCACGTGGTGGGTGTTGCGGCCTTCCCGCTTGCGGACGTGGAGGGTGATGGCTGCCGCGGTCGTGCACGCGCGCCAGAACTCCTCGGCGAGCTGTGGGTCGAACGGCGGCAACCCGAGCCCCGGCGTGTCGGGCGCGAACGGCACGTCGTAGGCGAGGTAGGGGCGGCCGGACAGGTCCAGGGCCACCTCCACGAGCGCCTCGTCGAGCGGCAGCAGGTTCGACGCGAACCTCCGCACGCCCGCCTTGTCCCCGAGTGCCTCGGCCAGGCACGCTCCGAGCACGATGCCGACGTCCTCGACGGTGTGGTGGGCGTCGACCTCGAGGTCGCCCTCGGCGTGGACGGTCAGGTCGAAGCCACCGTGCGCCGCGAGTTGGGAGAGCATGTGGTCGAAGAACGGGAGGCCCGTGGTCACCTCGGCACGGCCGGAGCCGTCGACGTCGAGCACGATCTCGACGGCGGTCTCCTTCGTCGCCCGGCTCCGTTCCGCGCGCCGCACCCTCGATGCCGACGACGGTGACGCCGATTTTGAGGTTGACGCTGACGACGTTGACGTCGAGGCGGACGTCGACGTCTCGACGCCGGAGCCACCCTCGGGGCTGGGCTCGGCGGTCCCAGTGAGCTCGTCTGCGATGATCTCGACGCAGAGATCGACGCACTCGTTGCAGATGTAGACGCCCGGCCCGGCGATGACCTTCTTCACCCGCTCGTGCGGCTTGCCGCAGAAGCTGCACTTCACCAGGTCCTCCCCCTCGCTGGACTTCGCCACTGCCCTCTCCTCTGCTCGAACTGCCGGTGCCGTTCGTCGATCTGCCACTGCCTGTCCCCGCCGCCGCGCGCCGGCGCCGCGGCCGGCGCTCAACGCAGCGCTGCCGCGAGCGCCTCGAGGAACCGCTCGTTCTCCTTCGGCGTGCCCACGGTCACGCGGAGGCAGCCTTCCAGGTGCGCACGCGTCGAGAAGTCGCGTACGAGGACCCCGTCGGCGAGGAGCGCGGCCCACACGCCGTGCGCGTCCTTGCCCCGGGGACGGAACAGCACGAAATTGGCGTCCGAGGGCCACGTCTCGACGTCGAGCTCGCCGAGGCCCTGCGCCAGCTGGGCACGCGCCTCGGCGACCTTCTGCACGCGCTCGGTCATCTCGTCTTCGTAGCGCAACGCCAGCACGCCGGCGAGCTGGGTCTGCACCGAGAGGTGGTACGGCAGGGCCGCGGCGCGACACCCGGCCACCACCTCGGCGTCGGCGACCAGGTACCCGAGCCGCGCGCCCGCCATCGCCCAGGTCTTGGAGAAGGTGCGCACGACCACCAGCCCCTCGGTACCGTCCCCCCCGGTCTTCTCGGCCCCCCCGGAGAGGTCTCGCAGCGTGAGCGCCGACCAGCTCGAGAACTGCCCGTACGCCTCGTCGACGACCACGAGCCCCGGCGCGGCGTCGACGATCGCCGCGACGACGCCGGGGTCCTCCAGGCGGCCGGTCGGGTTGTTGGGCGAACAGAGGAACACCACGTCCGGGTGGCTGCGTTCGATCGCCGCCGGCCACGTGTCGGGGTCGATCCTCAGATCGTCGCCCCGCAGCTCGGTCGCCACCTCCATCCCGGTCAACCCCGCGATGTGCGGGTGGAGCGCGTAGGTCGGTTCGAAGACGAGGGCCCGGCGGCCCGCGCCGCCGAACGCGACGAGCAGGCACTGGAGCACCTCGTTCGAACCGTTGGCGCAGAAGACCTCCTCGGCGCGGACGCCGTGCAAGGCCGCGATCGCGCGGGACAGCTCGGTCGCGTCCCGGTCGGGGTAGCGGTGGAAGTCGGCGTCGCCGACGGCCTCGGCGAGCGCTCGCCGCCACGCGTCGGGTGGCGGGTACGGCGACTCGTTCGTGTTCAGCCGCACCTCTGCGTCCACCTGCAGCGAGTGGTACGCACCGAGCGCCGCGAGCTGCCCGCGCAACGGCACGCGCGCGCTCACGAGCTATCCGTTCCGAGCACCGCACGACGCAGCGCGATCGACGCTGCGTGGGCGGGGAGGCCCTCGGTCTCGGCCAGCGTCTCCACAGCCGGGCCGAGCAGGTCCATCGCCGCAGGTTGTGCGCTCACCGCGTGGAGGTGGCGGCGGAAGTCGTCGGCACGCAACGCGGAGGCGAAGCGCGCGGTGCGGTTCGTCGGCAGCACGTGGTTCGGCCCCGCGACGTAGTCGCCGAGGCTCGCCGGCGACCACGGGCCGCAGAACACCGCCCCTGCCGCCCGTACCAAGCCGAGGAGCTCCTCCGCCCCGTCGAAGAGGAGCTCCAGGTGCTCCGGCGCCACCACGTTCGCGACGGCGACGGCATGCTCGGCCCCGTCGACGATGCAGGTGTAGCCCCCGCCACGCAGGGTGGACGTGAGGTCGTCACGCCTCGGCGACTCGGCGACGATGCGCTCGAGCGCCGCCTCCACCTCGTCGGCCTTCTTCTCGGACCACGTCACCAGCCACGCAAGGCCGTCGGGGCCGTGCTCGGCCTGGACCGCGACGTCGATCGCCGCGAACTCCGCGGGCGTGTCGGGCGACGCGACCACGACCACCTCGGACGGCCCGGCGAAGGCGGAGGCCACCCCCACCAGGCCGGCGACCTGACGCTTCGCCTCCGCGACGTAGCGGTTGCCCGGTCCCACGACGACATCGACGCGGCGCACCGACTCGGTTCCCAAGGCCATGGCGGCGATCGCCTGCGCGCCGCCGACGGCGTACACCTGGTCGACGCCGGCGAGCGCCGCTGCGGCGAGCGTGGCGTCGTCGACGCGTCCGTCCCGGTCGGGCGGCACACAGAGCACCACCTGCTCGACCCCCGCGACCCGTGCGGGCACTGCGCACATGAGGACCGTCGACGGGTAGCGGGCCCGGCCGCCGGGCGCGTAGCACCCCACCCGACCGACCGGACGCACGAGATGACGGACCCGCACGCCGTGTGCCACGAAGTCGGGCACCGCGGCCATCTCGTGGGCGTGGTAGGCGGCGATGTTCCGGTGCGCGACGAGGAGCGCCTGACGGAGCTCCTCGGAGATCCGTGCGAGCGCTTCGTGGAGCTCGGAGTCCGGCACCGAGAGGCGTTCGAGCGCGACGCCGTCGAACTCCCTGGTGAGCTCGAGCAGCGCGTGGTCGCCCTCCCGCCGCACCTGGTCGATGATCGCGGCCACCGCGTCGCGCTCGGCGCGTCCGGGCTCCTCGGGACGGGGCAGCGCGTCGGCCAGCGCGCTCCCTCGCCGTCCACGCACGTCGATCCTGGTCAGCATCGTTCAGCCCGCACGAGGGACCCGATGCTACCGGCGCTCCGTGACGCTCCCGGAATGCGTCCAGGCCGTGCGGAGCGTCCCGCAGGCACGAGCAGACCGAGTCGGGGCATCATGCCCGGGTGGCCACAACGCGCGCGGAGCTCTCCTCGATCGCCTCGACGCTGACCGACCTGACGCGGCGCGTGACGGACCTCGCAGAGCGGTGTCGCGACGGCGGGGAGGCCGACCTCGCCGCGGAGCTGTTCACGGTCGAGCGCGACCTGCGCGGCGCGCTGCGGCGCCTGGGCCGGGCCTCCTCCGAGGGACGTGGCCGTTCGTCCTGACGGACCGGGCTCAAACGCCGTACTGCACGAGATCGTGGCCGAGCACCGCAGTCGCAGCCCGGAGCGCGGCCTGCCTCGTGTTCACGATCGCGGCGTTGCGACGCGCCGCCGTCTCGGCGGTCGACGCGGCGACGAGGTCCGCGGTCCCGGCGCGTGACGCCAGCTCCCCCGCGCGTTGCGCGCCCTCACGGCCGAGGGGCTCGACCTCGACCCCGGCCAGCAACGCGTCGAGGCGGTCGGCGCGCGCCTCGGACCGGTACGCCTCGGCGACCGCCCCCACGGTCACCACGGGGACGATGCCGTACGTGAGCGCCGCGCGGTGCAGCGCCCACACCATCCGGTCGCCGTGGGCCGCAGCCCGCAGGGCGCCCACGCCGTAGACGATGCCGTCGCGTGCGGTCACGGCCGCCGACGGACCCGTGACGCCATGCCGGAGACACCGTTCAGGAGACGGCCGAGGAGCGCCTCTCCGGCCGCGATCTCCTCCGCGGTGAGCGGCCCGGTGTCGGACTCCCAGGCCGTGACTCCACGCAGCCCCTGACGAACTCGGAGCTGCCGTTCCGCCGCACCCGAGAGCCATGCGCTGAACGACACGCCGTCCTCTTTGGCGGCCGCCTCCACCGCCTTCGCCACGTCGTCCGCGAGCGACACGGACCGCTTGGTGACCATGGGGCAAGAGTAACACCGACGGTACCACCGCGTCGCGGCCGAACCGCACCCGGGAGGCAACACTCCCGCAAGCCACCCGCAACACGGCTCCACCAGGAAGATCTCCCCGGACGCGACGACGACGCCCTGAGGGCGCCGTCGTCGGAGCGGGGCCAGGCGGCGGATCCCGGCGCTTCGCTCATCTGGAACCAGGTGGCGGGAACCGGTTCCAGCGTTCATCTTACAACGACTTCCGCAACGTGCCATTGCCATCGACAACTTTTCTCGGAATCGTAGGACGGGGTCGGCGCCACCTCCCCGCAACCTGACGCGATCGGTCGACGGGCCCGAGGAGGTGGCGCATGGGAACGGTCCCAACGTGTCCGGGGGTGGGGACCGACCCGGTCCAGACCGAGTCCGGACCACCCGGATCGGGGCCGCGTCCAGACCGGGATCAGGCCGGAAGACGGGCGGACGGACACACGTCGGCCAACACGCATGTCCCACAACGCGGCGTCCGCGCCACGCAGACCGCCCGCCCGTGGAGGATGAGCCGCAGGCTCAGCGTGCCCCACTCCTCCGGTGGCACCAACATGTCGAC
>JASHYA010000181.1 GCA_030043315.1 Acidimicrobiales bacterium | reverse complement strand
CGCGCCCGCCGGGGTGCTCGCGGCGAAGGCCGCGCGCATGACCTGCGTTGCGGTACCCGCACCGGGGGAGCGGGACGAGCCGATGCTCGCGATCGCCGACGCCGTCCTCTCCTCGCTCGAGGAGGCCGACGAGGACCTCTGGCGGCGCCTCGTCTCGGCCCGCACCCGTGCGATGGGGCTGGGGAGCCGGGAGACGGTCGGTCCGGGGTGAGGCCGCTGAGGCGGCTGAGGCGGTGGCGCGCATGCCGCTGTCGAAGAGCCTCGGCGACGGGCTGTTCGAGTTGGGCTTCACGTTCGGGCCGACCACTCGACGGATCACGTATCGATTGACTAGGGACGGTCGGGTGGTGCTGCTCACCACCTTCCGCAAGCAACGCAACAACGAGCGCACCGAGATCGCCAGGGCACGCGGGTCCGCCGAAGATTGTGCCCGAAGGAAACCATGAACGAGGAGAACATGGCCAACTACTCCCGTTGGGACGACGCGAAGAAGAAGCGTCGAGCGCCGACTACCGAGACGCGGGCGGGCGTCGAGCAGGACCTCGCGCTGGGTCAGCTCATTTACGACTTGCGCGCCGAGGCCGGACTCAGCCAGCGCGAGCTCGCCGAACGGATGGGAACGACGCAGTCGGTCATTTCACGCCTGGAGGAGGGCGGAGGGGCCCGCAACCGCATCGACACCCTCGCCCGAGTCGCTAACGCCCTCGGTCGGCACCTCGTCGTCTCGTTTCCCGAAGAAGTCCCCGCTCGACTCAAGGACGCCGTGCAGGTGGCCCGAACCGCCTCAGTCCCCGGTCGCGCCGTCGATGGCCTCGCGCAGGAGATCCGCGTGGCCGTTGTGGCGCGCGTACTCCTCGATCATGTGGAGGTAGATCCACCGGACGTTCCGGGTCCGTTCGGGGTGGTCGCCGCGGCTCGGCACGACCAGGTCGAGGCTCTTTCCCGCAACCGCGGCCCGGGCGGCGTCGAGCTCTTGCCGGTACGCCTCGAGGTTGGCTGGGGCGTCGGCGTCGTCGAGCTCGTCGAAGTCGGCTGTCGCCCGTCCTTCGACTGTGACTGTGTAGAGGAAGCCGACGTCCTCCTGCGCCGCGTGCATCCGGAACCACCACCGTTCGACGAGGGTCATGTGGCGTACGAGCCCGAGGAGGGAGAGGGTCGAGGGCGGCACGGACCTGCGCTTGAGCTGGTCTGCGGTCAGTCCCGCGCACTTGGTGAGCAGGGTGGCGCGGTGGTAGTCGAGCCACTCCTCGAGCGCCGTCCGTTCCGTGGTCTCTCGGTCGGGGTCCCGTCGGTCGGGAACCGGGGCGGTCCATTCGGGTTCGGTCACGGCTCCGACCGTACTTCGCAGGTGCGCGCCAGCGCGTCAGGAAGTGGACGGCGGCTCGGGGAACGGTTCGTCCCCTCCCAACGCGGCGCGGAGGAAGGTGGCCAGCTGGGGCGGGTAGACGACCGCGTCGGTCGCGCGGAGCTCCTCGCGGGGCCACCATCGCCATCCCGTCGTCGACCGGCGCTCGAGCTCGGTCCACGCGACCGGGTGCACCTCGAAGCGGGACGTGCGCACCACGAAGTACGACTCGTCCTGGTCGAAGTCGAACCCTGCGAAGGCGAAGGACGTCTCGCGTCGCCAGCGCACGGGCCCGAGGTCTCCGACCACGTGGCCGGTCTCCTCGTGCACCTCGCGGCGACCTGCGTCCTCGAGGGACTCGCCCGGCTCCGCCCCGCCGCCCGGGGTGTACCAGAACTCCGGCGCCGAGGCGGTGTCGGGGTCGCGGCCCGAGAGGAGCAGGACCGCACCGTCCTCGTCGACGAGCACCACGCGTGCCACCCTGCGGCGGCCGGTCGGGCTCGCGCCCGCAGGGGTGTCGTCACCGTCGCCGTCGAGGTCGCCGCCGCGGCCGTCGAGGTCGTCGCCGTCTCGGTCTTCGTGCTCGCCGGCGATCTGCACCGGGCGAGCGTGCCACACGGCCGAACGTCCAACACGGCCGGAGGTCCCACCGGGCAGCGTGCACGGCGCCGGTAGGCTCATGCGACCCATGTTCCGACCCCTCTCCCGTGACGCCGACTTCGTCGCCCTCGAGGCGGCGGAGCTCGAGCGTTGGCGGACGCTCCGGATCTTCGAGCGTTCCGTGGAGGGACGCCGGGGCGCCGACCCCTGGGTGTTCTACGAGGGACCGCCGACCGCCAACAACCGGCCGGGGCTCCACCACGTGTGGGCACGTGTCTACAAGGACCTCTTCTGCCGGTTCCGCACGATGCGCGGGTTCCTCGTCGAGCGGAGGGCCGGCTGGGACACGCACGGGCTCCCCGTCGAGGTGGAGGTGGAGAAGCGCCTCGGCGTGAACAGCAAGCGCCAGATCGAAGACGAGGTCGGCATCGCCGAGTTCGTCCGGCTGTGCCGGGAGTCGGTCCTCGGCTACGTCGAGGACTGGAAAGCGCTCACCGAGCGCATCGGGTACTGGACGGACCTGGACGCCGCGTACTGGACCTTCGACCGGTCCTACATCGAGTCGGTGTGGTGGTACCTGAAGCAGCTCTTCGACAGGACACTGCTCTACGAGGACCTGAAGGTCGTCCCGTACTGCCCGCGTTGCGGGACGGCGCTGTCGAGCCACGAGCTCGGCCAGCCCGAGGTGTACACGGACGAGGAGGACGAGTCGGCCTACGTGAAGCTGGCGCTCGTCGACCCCGATCCCTCGCGGGTGGGAGACGCCCGGTGGCTCGTGGTCTGGACGACGACCCCCTGGACGCTCCTGTCCAACACCGGCGTCGCCGCGCACCCGGACCTCGACTACGTGGTCGTCGACGGCATGGTCGTCGCCGAGGCCCTCGCCGACGAGGTCTTCGGCGAGGGGGCTACGGCGCGGGCGACCTGGCGGCTACGCGGGCGCGAGCTGGCGGAGCTCCGCTACGAGCGGCCGTTCGAGGCGGTGGCGGTTCCCGCGGGCGAGGACGCGCGGCGCGGGTGGCGGATCGTGCTCGCCGACTTCGTGACGACCGACGAAGGCACCGGGCTCGTCCACCTCGCACCTGCTTTCGGTGAGGTCGACCGCGAGGTGGGAAGGAAAGAGGGGCTCCCGACGCTGAACCCCGTGGGTCCGGACGGACGGTTCACGGCCGCGGCGGGGGAGCCGTTCGCAGGTCTGGCCGTACGCGAGACCAACGACCTCGTGAACGACGCGCTCCTCGCCCAAGGCCTGTTGCTGCGGCGCCACCTCTACACCCACACCTATCCACATTGTTGGCGGTGTGGGACGGCACTCATCTATTGGGGGAAGCCGAGCTGGTACGTGGCGACGTCGTCGCGAAAGGCCGACCTCATCGCGGCGAACCAGAAGGTGGCCTGGCACCCCGCGTACATCAAGGACGGCCGATTCGGCGAGTGGCTGGCGAACAACGTCGACTGGGCGCTCTCGCGCGATCGCTACTGGGGGACGCCGCTGCCTATCTGGCGCTGTGAGGAAGGCCACGTCCTCTGCGTCGGCTCCATGGCCGAGCTCGCAGAACTGGCGGGCCGGGACCTCTCCGGCGTAGACCCGCACCGGCCGACCATCGACGAGGTCGTCTTCCCCTGCCCGGAGTGCGCGTCGGTCGCCGGGGTGCAGGTGGCCGCGGGCTCGGCTACCGGCTACGTGGAGTCCGAGCTTCCGATCGCGACCGCGAGGCGCGTTGAGCCGGTGATCGACGCATGGTTCGACTCGGGTTCGATGCCGGCCGCGCAGGTGGGCTTCCCGCACCTGCGCGGTTCCAAGGAGGCGATGCAGTTCCCCGCCGACTTCGTCGTTGAGGCCGTCGACCAGACGCGCGGCTGGTTCTACTCTTTGCTCGCGGTCAACGACCTCGTCTTCGGCAGGGCTCCGTACCGGCACGTGATGGTCCTCGGCCACATCGTCGACGCCGCCGGCCGCAAGATGTCGAAGTCGCTCGGCAACGTCATCGACCCGTGGGAGCTCGTCGACAGCCGCGGGGCGGACCCACTGCGATGGTGGATGTTCTCGCAAGGGTCGCCGTGGACCGCCACGCGCGTGAGCCCCGAGGCGATCGACACCTCGATGCGCGACATGCTCCTCACGCTCTGGAGCACGGTGAGCTTCTTCACCACCTACGCGTCCCTGAACGGTTTCGACCCCGACGATCCGGCGGTGCCCTCTCCGGCGGAGCGGAGCGTGCTGGACCGCTGGGCGAGGTCGCGGGTGATGACGACGCTCGACGAGGTGACCCGGGCGCTCGACGCCTACGAACCCCTCGAGGCGGCGTCGGCGCTGGGCCGACTCGTCGACGACCTCTCCAACTGGTACGTCCGGCGGAGCAGGCGGCGGTTCTGGCGCACGGATCCCGACGCCCCGCCCTCCGACGCGCTGGCCGCGCAGGCGACGCTGTACGAGGCGCTCGTCACGGTCTCCCTCGCGCTCGCGCCCTTCTGCCCCTTCGTGGCCGATCGCCTGTGGCGAGAGCTCGGCGTCGCGCAGACAGAGCACGACTCGGTGCACCTCCAGACGTGGCCCGCGCTCGACGGCTCGGCCATCGACCGCGACCTCGAAGCGCGGATGGACCTCGCGCTGCAGCTGTCGTCGCTCGGCCGGGCCGCGCGGGACGAGGCCGGGGTGAAGGTTCGCCAGCCGCTCGCCCGGGCCCTCGTCTTCCTCGCGCCGGGGTCACCGCCGATCCTCGCGGACGTGGTCGCCGCCGAGCTGAACGTCGACGAGGTGGTCGAGGCCCAAGAGCTCGGGGAGCTGGGCGACGTCCTGTCCTTCGAGCTGGTGCCGAACTTCCGCGTGCTCGGTCCCAGGCTCGGTGAGGCGGTGAAGGAGGTTCGCGGCGCGCTCGCGACGCTCGACGCGGCCGCCGCCGCCGCTGCCGCGGCCGCCCTCGAAGCGGGGGGGACGGTCACCGTCGACCTGTCGGCCGGTGCCGTGGCTCTCGGGCCCGACGAGCTCGAGGTGCGGGTGCGCGGACATGCGGGCTTCGCGGTCTCGCGCGCAGGCAGCGCGGTCGTGGCGCTGGACCTCACCTTGGACGACGACCTCCGCCGCCGCGGCCTCGTGCGTGAACTGGTCCGCCACGTCCAGGAGCTCCGCAAGGACCGGGGTCTCGACGTCTCCGACCGGATCCGCCTGTGGCTGACGGGGGTGGATCCGGAAATCTACGAGCCGGTGGGCCGAGAGGTCCTCGCCGTCGAGGTGGCGAACGGCCCTGGGTCAGGCCGGCCGGCGCCCCTCTCGCTCGACGGGTCCGGGCCCGTCGTTGCGTGGATCGAGAAGGTCTGACGGGCCCGCTCGTTCGGGCCATCTTCCGCCGGCGCCGCCCAAAATCTCGCGCGCACTGTCGTGCCGGCCGGCGGCGGGAGGCGCCGGCAAAACGGGACGGGCACTCTTCCACCACACTTTTCCGAAGGGTCGACGGTCCGCCTCGGGACCACGGTGACCCGATGATCGGGCTCGCGCAAGGTCGGGCTCGCGCTGGCCGACGAGCTGCTCGACTCGTCGCAGCGCGCTGGGCAACGGATCACCGGCGGCGGGCTCGTCCCGCTGGTCCACGCCGGGGCGAACCTCATCGACGCAAGCTGCAAGAGACGCGGGAGACGACCGACATCGACGGCGACAGCGGTCCCGTCGCCGACTGATCGAGATTTCTCATCCACAACACTCGAGCATCCACAACTCCCGACGATGACTCCCGAAACGAATGTCGCGTTTGAGCGCCGTTCCTTTCTCAAAGCATCCCGCTCCGACCACACCTCGAGCCCTAAGCTCATTCGCGCCGGTCCTGTGTCCGGACAGGCCCGCGAACAAGTAGGGGGCTGAAGTCGTCGAAGACGAGGTTGGTGGTCTCACCATTGGAGGAAGCAGAGGGAGCTGCGGTCCCGCTCGTTCGGCGGTACGGCAACCGTGCTTGTCGGAGCAGACTATGGGGAGCAATCGATGACTGATTCGCAATCGACGTCTGACAGCTATCAGAACAACGAGGCACCAGAAGGGCCGGCGCCGAACGTGCTCGCACTCGCGACCTCGTGGCAGGTAGGGCTGTTCGTCGGCATCATCACCCTGGCACTGGGGATAGTCGTCACGGCGCATCCGACCACTTCGCTCAATGTGATCGCGGTTCTGGTCGGCGTGTTGCTCATCGTCGCTGGATTGCTTCAGCTCATCCGGGCCCTTGACACGTCTGCGGCCCACCGCGGCTGGGCGGCCGTTGTCGGACTGATGTTCGTCGTCCTGGGCGTCGTGCTGATCCGCCATCTCCATGCCACGCGGGTCCTCATCGCGCTGTTGGTGGGAATCACCTGGATCGCCCAGGGTGTCGCGGCTTTGATGACGGGCTTCAGCGAGGAGCACGGCACCCGGCGAGGTTGGGAGCTCGTCTTTGGTGCGGTGAGCCTCGCCGCCGGGATCGTGGTCGTCGCCGTTCCGGTAGGGTCCCTCAACGCCCTGGCGATCCTTCTCGGAGTGTGGTTCATCGTCATCGGAATCCTCTACGTCATCGGGTCGCTCGTGCTCCGCAATCTGGTCAAGGAGGCTGCCTGAACGGACGCGCCTATCACCGCCCGGGTGAGGGAGACGACCAGCTCGTCGCGCAGGGCATCGACTGCCGAGGTCCCCGGTGGAGCCGCTGGCTACGACTCCTCCGGGGGCTCGTCGGAGGGTCGCGGTGGGGCGGTGGGATCGTTCAGGTTCGAGCTTGAATTTCGGCCGCCATGCGGCGGGCGATGCGCGCCGAGAAGGGGCCCAGTGAGTTCGTGACGCGTCGTCCGTGCGATGTGGCGGCCACCTCGCAATAAGCGCCGACACCTTTGCGCACGTACAGCACGTCCTCGATGCGGTCCATTGGGATGGCACTTTCCCTCCGGGCGAGCACTCCCCGGCCGATCAGGAGTCGTCGGTCGGTGACGACGTAGGTGTGTCGTTTACGCCACACCCCGTACAGGCCCAGCGTCGCAAGGTACTTGAAGATGGAAAGGACGCGCGAGGGGCGGGCGACGACGATCACTGACTCACCGGAGACGAGTGAAAGGCGTGGAAGGCGCTCATCTCGTTCGGTCCGATCACTCTTTGATCGGGCCATCGAAAAGAGAACCACCGACAAGAGGCACAGCAACGCTATGGCACCTCCGAATCTGCTACGAGTGTAACCCAGGGAGCCGCGACGCGGCAAGGGGCCTTCATTGCGGTCACGTGCCGCGGAGCTACATCTACGCAGCAGTTCCGGCGGCGGTCACGGCGTCCCTTCAGCTGAGGATCTTCGCCTTCTGCTGCTCGAACTCGCTCTCGGTGATCACGCCCCGCTGCTTCAGATCAGCCAGCTTGGCAAGCTGGTCGGCCGGCGAACCGTCGGAAGTGACGCTCTGCACGTATTCCCGAAACGCCGCATCCTGGGCCTGTCCCGCTCGCACCGAGTGCTCATGCATCTTGCCACCGCGCACGATGAAATACATGAGCGCACCGAGGAGGGGCAGGAAGAGGACGAATAGGAACCAGAGCGCCTTGTGGAGTCCTCGCATGTCCGGGCTCCGGACGATGTCCGTAAAGATCGCCACCAAGATCCAGATCCAGATGATGAACCCAAAGAAGATGAACATCGACCAGAAGATGCTCAAGATCGGGTACGTGTAGGCGATCATTGCCGATTACACCTCGCGATTTGCGCCAATGTCGACGACGACCCGGCCGGCGCTTCCACCTGGGCCGACATGGCACAGCGTAGCGACACTCACTGGACTTTGCACAGGAACCGGAAGCCATGCGCGCTGTCCGGCTGCGGAGCGCCGGCGTGTCGACGGAAGCCCAAGCGTCGGTCCACGCGATGTTGGGCAGGAATGGTGAAGCGCGCGCCTCGTCTGCAATGTCAGCGAATCGCGGTCGACGGTGCACCCACATGATCCGGCGACAGCCGCTGTTCGGCGATAACATCGTGCCGGCAGTGACCGAGCGGTTTCGTCGCTGAAGTTCCATCCGGGCGGAGGCCGATCCGCCCTCCGGGACCCGTGAGCGCTTGGCCGGGGAAGGAGAGTGTCCAGATGCCTTTCACTGGAGCCCAACCCGTGGTCCCACTCGGCGGCGGATCCATCGCGACCGCCACCGCGACAGCCGCGATCACACGTCACGCGGCTCATCTGTCGATCCTGCCAACGAACAGGGTGGCAATCGCGGCCCGCCCCCGGTCATCCGGACGAGGAGCTTCGGCTGGGAGCCGGATGGTGACACGACACGGTGGAGCCGAGCGTGGACCTTCAACGTCGGATGTCCCGGTCCCACAGAGATTCCCGAGCCACTTGATTGCCACATGAATGCCTGAGCCATCCCAGACTCGGGGAGAGGAGCCCGATTCGGTCCCAGGTCGAGCTGAACCGGACCCACCGGCGCTCGAAACCGCGGCGAGCGGGGTGGCGGCAGTCAGCGATGTGCCCGGCACACCCCAGGGGCGTTCCGAAGTGGTGACCCAAGGACCAGCGGCAGCGGCAGAGCCACCCACACCCTCCGGGGTCGCTTCGTCCGCTCCCAAAGAGCCGTCTCCGGAGCGGGACGGATGGCGTCTCGGGCGTGCTGTGCTGTCGGTGATCCTCGCCGTGCTCGGCGTACTCAGCCTGACGATCGCCCCACTCGCCATCTGGGGGCGAAACCTCGTGCTGAACACGGACCGTTACGTGGACACCTTGGCGCCACTTGCCGCCGATCCAGCGGTGCAGAGCGCGCTCATCGCCGCGGTCAACCGGCGAGTGGAAGATCATCTCGATGTGGCACCGTTCGTCGATGGCCTTCTTCCGCCGAACGTTGCCAAAGCCTTAGAGGCTCCGCTGCAGAGCGCCGTGTACCGCGTAGTCGACATCGTCACCTCTCGTGTCGTGCGAAGTCACGCCTTCCAGGTTCTCTGGAACGAGATGAACCGGGTCGCGCACAAACAGCTCGTTGCCATCGTGACTGGTAAGAAGCTGGCGCACGGGCTCATCGAAGCGAAGTCCGGAAAGCTCCTCTTGAACCTGTCCCCAGTGGTGGAGCAGGTGAGAGACAGGCTCGTCTCCGCAGGCATCGACGTGGCCAAAAGGATCCCGGCCGCCGGGGCCACTATTGAGATTGCGCGCCTCAGCGGTCTGACACGGGCCCAGCGAGAAGTGCGGACGCTCAACACCCTCGCCAATTGGTTGCCGCTGATCGGCGTGGTCCTCGTGGCTGCCGCGGTGGCGCTCGCCCGGCGGCGCCGTCGGGCGCTCGTCGCCTGTGCGCTCGGTGTGGGGGGCGGAATGATCCTCCTGGCCCTAGGCCTGGCGATCGGTCGAAGCATCTACCTGTCGCGGTTGGCGACAACGGCGTTTCCACGTGACGCGGCGACATCGGCGTACTCGATCTTGGTTCGCTACCTCCGTCTTGGCATCGGCCTCGTGTTTGCTGTGATGCTGTTGCTCGCGCTGGTGACCTGGGTGACCGGGAGCTCGCCGCGAGCGGTCGTGGTGCGCCACGTGGTGTCCAACATGCTCCAGAAGCTCGGGCGACGGGAGCACGCTGGACGGGTGGGGGCATTCGCGGGTCGCTACGCCTCGTGGATCCGCATCACCATCCTCGCCGTCGCCGGCATCTTGCTCTTCACCATCGATGGCTGGTCGGTCGGCGGCCTCATCGCACTGGCGGTCGTCACGGTGGTCCTTCTCGTGGGGCTGGAGATATTGCGCGCCCCGGTCGCTGAGCGATCCTCCCCCACCTGACTCGCGGCGCTGGCGAGTCGTCGTGCCGGTGTGTGCCGAAGGCGGTCGAGCGCGATCCGATCGGAGCGTGCGCGTCAGCGGGCGGTCGACCGGGCTCCCTCAGCAGGTGCCCACCAGGATGTCGGACCGTGATCCGACGACTGCGATACGCGAAGTTGTGGATCGCCGATCTCGTGAAGGGGCGCGACGTGTCGGGTTGAACGACAGCCAGCGAGCCCGGTGCTCTCCAGCGCTTTCATGTGTTCGCAGGAGCCTGCGGCACCCGTATGTGGGAGCTCAGGCAACCGACCGAACGACACCCTCGACGATGCTCGGTCATCGCCGTCCGGTCACAGGTACTCCCGGCGTCGCATCCACATGAGGACGAACCAGCCCCAGATCGGCGGCAGGTAGGACGTGAACAATCGTTGGACGAAGGTGGCAGCGACGGCAAGGTCCTGGGGGATGCCGGCGGCCTGGAGGCAGACGATCATCCCGCCTTCGACCACCCCCATTCCCCCGGGAACTGGTGAGATCCCGCCGATCATCGACGCGAGGGTGAGAACGACCAGCAACGTGGCTAGCCCGAGATGCCTGTCAAAGGCGTGGAGCGCGGCGCCCAGGGCCAATGCGATGACCAGCTGGGCGACGACTGATCCGCCGAAGATGGAGAAGAGGTTCCGTGGATGGCTTGACAGCACCCGCAGATGGGACCAGACGTCGGAGATCTTTGGTCGAAGCTTGTCTCGAGCGAGTCGTCGCAGGCGGGGAATGACGAGCAGTGCTCCAACCGCAAAGCCGGCGAGGACCACGATCGTCAAGATCAAGAACGCGAGGTCCTGGTGACCGCCGTGCGATCCAGTCGGCCTGCTCTTGAAGTGGAAGTTCCCGAAGGCGATCGGCAAGGCGATGAGGAAGAGCACGCCTTTCACGATCCAACTTGCGGTAGAGACGACGACACCGGAGCTCACTGCCAACGTCGTGTCATAGCCTTCCTGTTGGAAAAACCGCACTCGCGTGGCGAGCGCCCCCATCGATCCCCCGGCAAGCGAGACGAAGGTGTTGGCGACCTCGAGGGCGACGGCCCTCCCGTAGGGGAGCGGGTCGGTGATCGACCCGACCACGGTCACGGCGCTGGCCAGATAAGCCGATTGGGACAGGAGAAACACGGCGACCACCCAGCCGATCGAGGCACCCGCGATGGTGCTGAACGAGTGGGTGACATCCACCAGGACGCCGATGAGCGCCCAGCCGCCCACCAGCGTGCCCACCACCATCACCAGGTTGACCCAGCTCAGTCGTCGAGGCTCGACGAGCTTGGGGGGTTCGATACCGATCGACTTCGCGGCAGTGGTGCGAAGCTCGGTCAGCACAGAGCGCTTTCCCCGCAACGAGCGGGCGGAGCTCGGACCGAGGGCGGCTCGCTGAAGGTGGACCAGCGCGGCTGCCAGTACCTGAGGGTCCAAGGCTCTCACCGCCGAGGCAGCTGCTCTCGTGGGGCCGACGACCACTGCGAGCGCGGCCATGGCACCGGCCATGTCCCGATCCAGCCGGTCGGTCGTCGCCGCGATCGACGAAAGGCGAAAATCGACCAACCCGGCCCAATCCGATCCAACCATCACCGTGTTGACGCTCACCGCGCCGTGTGCCAGTCGGGCGGCGCGGAGGATCTGCAGTTGGCGGAAGAGGTCGTCGCAAGCTGCGTCGCTACACGAGGCGGTGTCCCCTTCGAGCTCGACCAGGAGCCGCCCTTCGGGGGGGCGGGTCACGAGGACGGCGTCGTGGCTCGGGCCCGCCGAACCTGCCGCGAGCACCTCTGACGCCGTGGCGCCTGCACGCGCTGCCATCAGCGTGAGGTAGGCCTCGTGCTCGACCTGTTGTACCCGGGTCAACGCGAGCGTGGGTCCGGAGTCCCTGTAGAAGACAAATCGGCACAGCTTGGCCAGGAGCTGCGCGTCGTGTGCGTCTCGACCGTAGACCGACACGTCGAGGCGGCCACCACTGGGTTCGGCGCCGTGATACCGAGCGACGCCCCACACCTGATCGGTATCGACCCGCAGGACGCTTGCCGTGATGCCGAGCTCTGCGAGAAGATCAGCGACCTCGCTCACGGCCGGCAGGCCCAGTGGCGAGCCGAACACCAGGCGCACGACGGCCGTCGCCCCCCAACCCACGGCCACCGCAGCCACCACTGCCGTCGGCGTACCTGAACCGTGGACCACGGTGTCGAGGGCGACGAGGACCAGCGCCACCTCGAGCAGCCGCTGGCAGGCGCGGCTCAGGTAGGGGAGGACCGCGGTGATCACGGCCGTGGTCGCCGCGATCCGAGCGACCGGGAACGCCAGGTCGACCTGTCCGAGCGAGGCCGTCGGCGGTCGACCCCCGCTCGACCCGGCGACGAGGACGATGAGCGCGGCAATGCCCCAAGCGCCCAGGCCGGAGAGCGCGAGATCCCGCGCCACCTCCCGTCGCCCCGTCAGCAATCCAGCGATTGCGAGGACCACGATCACGCCGATCGATCCGAGCCACCACACCCAGGTCACCAACCACGCGACGCCGTTGGGGGGCGGGGTGAGGAAGTGGACGAGCGCCAGTTCGACGTGAGAGTTGGTGTCAGCCACCAGCAACGAGCAGACCACCACCACGACGGCCACGACGACGCGCAGGACGTCGGACCCGCGGCGGCGGATGACCCCGTCACCAACCGGTGCGAAAACGATCGAACGCCAGGGTCGGCCACGTCGCTCGGTCGTCGCTCGGTCGACCAGATCAGCCATCACCGATCCCTCGTTTCCGTGATGAAGACCATGTGGCCCTGCGACCGACCAGGCCGAGGGCGGTGGGGATCACGGGAACGTAGTCGAGTATCTCCGAGGACGCCCTGAGGGCTCCTAGACGCCCGTCCTCGCTTCGAGACGGCCATCAACGATGGCGGCGTGGAATGCCGCGTAGTCCTGAGCGTTCTGGTCGGCGTAGGCCTCGGCAAACTTCGCGATCGCCTTGTCGAAGGCAGGGCCGTTGCCCATGTAGCCGGCGATTGCGATGCGATCACCCGAACGGGCGTGAGCACGTGCCAAGGTCATTCCGCAAAGTTGCCCATAGAGGGCAAGACCGCGCGGGAGCATCGTCTCGGGCTCGATGGACCCCTTCCAGTCCCGCAGCTGGCGGAGGTAGAAGTCCCGTTCTTGGCCGTCGAGGCCAACCACTCGAGCCCAGCCCAAGAAGATATCGGTGACGGCCTGCATCAGGTGCTGGCCGACGACCACTCGTTCGCCGTTGTTCTCCCACGACACCGACGGCACGAACTGTTGGAGGACCGAATCTTGTGCTTCTTTCGCCTGCAGAAAGAAGGGGTCGCGACCGTCGCGCCCCAGATGCAACGCGATCCAGGCGCGGGTGCCCACGCTGCCCACCCCGACCACCTTGTGGGCGACGTGCACCACCTGGTACTGGGTGAACAGGTGACGAACGTCCGGGCGCAGGGTGGCGAGGTACGTATCGGTGATCCGAGCGAGGAGCTCGGCAACGTCTCGCGCTTCGCCGTCGGGCAGTAGCTCCTCGAGCGGCACGACGACCGGTGGGTTGCTCACGATGCGGACCTGGCCGTCGACGACCCGGGTGAGCTTGGCCAGCGCCTGCATGCTGTCGCGCGTTCGAGCCTTGTCGATCGTCCGTCGAGCCTCCCGACGTCCTGACGCTCGGAGCTGCGGGATCACCTCGCGGAGCAGCTCGTCGACGTCCACATGTCGATACCAGGCGCCCAGATGGCTCATGTGAGCGAGGTTGTTCATCTCGACCCGGTAGCCTGCCGCGGTGGCCAGCGCTGCTCGTCGGCGCTGGTCCGGCGAGAAGCGCCGGTGCCGGCCCGCAATGGCCACACTCGTCACGAGGCGCTTGAGGTCCCACTCCCATGGACCTGGGTACGTCTCGTCGAAGTCGTTCAGATCGAATACCATGCGACGCTCCGGAGAGCCGAAGAGACCGAAGTTGAGCAGGTGGGCATCGCCGCAAAGTTGGTTGCTGAGGCCGGTCCGGGGCGTTCGTGCGAGGTCGCTGGCCATGATGATGGCCGCGCCTCGAAAGAACGTGAACTCGGACTCCAGCATTCGACCGTGACGGACCGGAACAAGCTCAGGGACGCGGGTGGACGCCTGGGCTTCGAGCAAACTGACCGGGTCGGGCCGGTCAGCTTCCAGGCGGAATTCGCCGTGTGAGGAACGCGGTACCCGTTGGCGGATCGCTCGGCCGAATTCGGCGCGCTCAGCCGGGGTGAGCCCCGGTGGCGGGCCGGAGACGGTGTACATGCCATGCCGAGCGCCATCGCTGCGAACCGAGGTCGTCATCGGTCCCCCTGTCTTTGGAGGCTGTCGGGCAATGCCGTGACAACGTCCCAACAGTACGTCCGTGACGGCAGAGCGTGGGTTTGACGTGGGGGTCCCGAACCAGACGCCGATGCGTGAGCGCCCGCCCGGTGCTCCGGTACGCCCAAGCTGTCTTCCCTTCGTACGCGGCCACCGTCGACCGGACCGTGCCAGTCCGCTTGGCGGAACCCCAGGCAGATTGGGGCGCGTGTGAGACGTGTCCCCTACAGATTGGCTAAAGGCCCAGCTCAGGCGATTGCAGTCCGAACCCGGACGCCGGTGTCGATGCGGAACGCGGGCAGGATCTTCGATCGGAGCGAGATCCCCCCGCTGACCATGGTGACGCTGTCGTCGCCTCCGTCCGGTGCGACCTGGCGGATGCGGTTGGGCTCAATCGAGGGCACGGAGCGCCGAGAGGACCTGACCGTCGAGGCCCCGACTGTCGGCTCCCGCCACTCGTGCCGCACGACGACCCCTCGTCTCCCCGGTGCGAAGAGCAACTCGTCGACGCGCGTCGCCGGGTTCGAGCACGCCGTCCACCGCTCACTGCGGACGCGGCCGTAGGCTCGCCGCGCGTGCAGCGCACGCACATCCCACGCGTCGACGCCGAGCCGGTGGCGCCCGGCACACGGCCGCTCGCAAGGCAGCTCGCGCAGTGGCGGGTGTTCCTCCCGTTCTACGCACGGGCGATCGGGCTACAGGGCAGCCATCCGACGGTCGCCCGGGCGCTGCTCGACTATTCCTCGGTCCTCATGGACCCCTGGGGCCGTGCGGCGCGCACGACCGCGTACGCCCTGCGCCTCGTCTACGGAGAGGACCGCACGTCTGTCGCCTCTGAGCTACGGGAGCTCCACCGCCCGTTTTCAGGTGTGGGCTACGACGGCCGCGCGTACCGCGCGTGGGACCGTGAGGTCTGGACGTGGGTCCACCTCACGACCGCCGAGGCCCTCGTGTACGCGGTCGACGTCATGTGCGGGCCGTGGCCGCGGCGCGACCTCGAAGCCTTCTACCGCGACACGCGCCGCATCGGCGTCCTCTACGGGGTACGCGATTCGGACATGCCGGCAGACCTGCGAGGTCTGCGTGCCTACGTCGACGGGGGCGTGGTGACCGTGCTCCGACCGAACCCCGGGACCGAGCAGTTGCGCCGTGCCGTCCTCCGGGGCGACCATCTCCGCGCGCTGCCGCTGCCGGGCGTGGTCAACGCAGCATTCCGTCACGTCCTCGCAGGTCCGTCCCGGACGCTCCTCTTCGGCGCGTTTCCCGAGCCGGTGCGCCGACTGTGGCGGGTCCGCTGGACGGTCCTCGACCAGGCTCGCTACGTCGCACTCCTGCTCGCGTTGCGGGCAGCCACCGAACCGCTCCCCGACCGGCTCCGCATGTTCCCTCCGGCCTATTGCGTGCTCCACGAACGCCGTACCGCGTGACGCGGCCGTACGGCGACCGGGACCCTTACCCGGTCGGGGTCGGGAGGAAGGCTGTGGGGGAGTCGCCGTAGGTGACGGTGGTCCCGACTTTGTGCACGGTCTGGACGAGCTCGCGCACGAACGCGGGAGCTGTGACGGTGCCGAGCCCGGTCGCCAGGTTGTAGCCCGGTCCGGCTGAGTAGCCCTTGATCACGATCGTCTTCCCCGCTGTTGTGAAGAAGACGGTGTTTGTCCCCTGCGTCACGGCGACGATCCCCTTGTCGTGCGCGGCCTCCATCGCGTAGAGGGCGGGGTTGATGGCCCCGAGCGGGTGGTGTGTGTTCAGCTGGTCGGCGATCGCCACGATGCCCGAGAAGAGGGGCGAGGCCTCGCTCGTCCCGCCGATGGGCGCCCAACCGGTGCCGATGGCCAACCCGGCAACGTAGATGTTGACCGAACCGATGACCGACGCGCTCATCGAGATGTCGGGCACGCCGCGTCGGTCCCCGACGACACCTGCGACACCGTTCTGGTACGACGGGCGGGTGAAGACGGTCGAGAAGCCGCCGCTCCCCGCTGCCGGGCTCTTGAAGAGGTTGGTGTCGTTCCACACCCTGTCCGGGGTGATGCGAACCCCGCGTTGGTTGAGCGTGAGCTGGGTGCCGCCGACGGCGGTCACGAGCGGATCGGAGGCGGGCCAGCCGACATTGGCGAAGTCGAAGTAGTGCTTCTTTGTGACTGTCTTGGCGGTCGCGGCCCCTGTGTCACCCGCCGCAGCGAGGATCGTGATCCCGTTGCGGTAGGCGTTCTCGTAGGCGCTCCGGAGCGCGAGGATTGTGGCTGGCGCGTTGAACGTCGCCTCACCGGCGCCGAAGCTCTGGCTGATCACGTCGCCGAGGTGGTGGTCGATCACGTAATTCTCTGCGTTCACCATTGTCGGGAAGCCGGTCACCCCGACGGTCTCGGCGGTCGCGGTCTCGACGAGCAGGATGTTGGCGCCCGGTGCGATGGCGTGCGACCACTCGACATCGAGCGACGTCTCCTCCGCCCAGCCTGTCGCTGTCGGCGTCGCCGGTGTGTAGGCCGGGACTGTGCCGTACTTCAAGATTGTGAAGTGCGGGGGCGCTGTGAGGCCGTACGCCTTGTCGAAGACCGCGAGCTCCTGGCGGATGTCCGGCGCGCCGAAGGAGTCCACGATGACGATCGTCTCGCCCCTGCCGTCCAGGCCCTCGCGATAGAGGGTCGGAAGGCCGTAGGCGGTCTCGATCTGGGGAGCCCCGTAGCAGAGAATGCCGTAGTTCGTCTCGCAGAACTGCTCGGTGGGCGGCCTTGTCGATGGGGCTGCGTCCAGCATCCGGACCATCGGGTGCAGCACCAGGCCCGCCCGCTTCGCGGTGGCCACTGACATCGTCCCCGCGCCGAGCGTTCCCGCCCACAGCAGGCTGCCCGCGGCGAGCATCGTCCCGACGGAGCCGAGCACAAGCCCCTTGCCCAATCGCCCCACGGCCCTCTCCTTGGTCCGACGGCGCCCCTGCCGCCCCGCTTCTTCGAGTGCGGCTCAATATAGACCAGCGCTCCGAGGCGACCGCCGCACCGGGCGCACGCTGGAGGGGCGCATCGCGAGGTCCGGTATGGTTGCTGCCGTGGCGAAGCGAAGGCTCCTGAAGCCGGTCGTTGCGGTCGTCGGCGTGCTGGGCACCATGGCGAGCATCTGGTGGTTCGCGCTCAAACCTCGCCGGAAACACGAGCAGCACTAGCGCCCCACGCGGCGCCGTTCTCGTCCGGACCACCGCGCCGGGTTCGCAGTCCGGGCACGCAGGCCACACGGGATGCCAAAATCCTCCTCGTGGAATGGCCGCTTCTCGAGCAGGTCCCGGAGGAGGACCGAAGGCGGTTCCTCTCTCTTGCCCGGCGCCGGCGCTTCGAGAAGGGAGAGGTGGTGTTCCACGGCGGCGACCCCGGGGACACCCTCCACTTCGTCGCGAGCGGGCGGTTCTGCGTGCGAGTCGAGACGTCGCTCGGCGTCACTGCGATGCTGGCCCTCATCGGGCCTGGCGACTACTTCGGCATCCTCGCGCTCCTCGACGCGTCGCGGCCCCAGCGCAGCGCGAGCATCGTGGCGCTGGAGCGTGCCGAGACCCTCTCGGTCCACAAGGGGGAGTTCGAAGAGCTGCGCCGGCGCTTCCCCGCGGTGAACGAGATGCTGCTCCGGGCACTCGGCGAGCAGGTTCGGCGCCTGTCGGACTCGCTCGTCGAGGCGATGTACACGCCGGTCGAGACCCGGGTGATCCGGCGTCTGCTCGACGCGGCGAGACTCTGGGACGGCAAGGTGGCAGGCTCCGTCGTCCCCCTGACCCAAGAGGACCTCGCGGAGCTGGCCGGGACTACCCGTCCCACCACGAACAAGGTCCTGCGCCAGGCCGAGGAGCGGGGATGGGTTCGGGTGGGGCGGGGACGGGTTGAGCTCTGCGATCCCGACGCGCTCGTGAAGCGCGCCGAAAGAGACTGAGGCACCGCTCTGGGCTGGCCGAAGGTCGGGGCCAGCCGCAGATGAAGCTACGCCGTTACTGGGCCGGCGAGGTCACGCCGAACCCCGCGTGACGATCTCGCTCATCGCCGGGACCCGGCCTCCCCCCCGGCCGCTCGGGGAGGAGGAGCCGCCCATGAGGTCGACCACCGTCGAGACCCCGGCGTTGGCGGCGCCGGCGACGATCACGACGACGTCGTCGGGCGAGCCCAGGACGCGGTGGACGTCCGCGCCGTCGCGCCGCTCGAACTGTGGCTCCTCGCCGGGCAGGGCGTCGGGATGGTCGGCCGGCACCAGCCAGTGCATGTCGCGGGAGATGCCGGTCTTGCCCGCGCGCTCCATGGCCTCCCTGGTGCAGACGGCGTTCTCCGCAACGAACTCGCGGATCTCTTGCTTGCCCCAGCCGTGCGAGTGCAGCAGCTGGGCGTGCTCGGGACTGACGACGACCAGGCACGCCGTCTTCTCCGAGTAGAGCCCCCCGGTGCGCCCGACGGAGTTGGCGACGTCGCTGAGGAGGTGGTCCGGGCGGGTCGCGGAGCGGGCCTCGATGTGCAGGGTGGAGCGCATCATCATGAACGACACGGTGCTCGCCTCCGGGCCGTAGCCGGCCTCGGCCGAGAGGGGCTCCCAGGGGCTCTCCTCCTCGTTCTCGGCGATGCAGCAGGTGTACTTGGCCGGGGTCGCCTGGGTGGACTGGTCGAGGACGTGCGGCTTCAGCCCGAAGGCGTTCATCACGATCAGGCGCAGCGCCCGGCCGATGGTCGCGTTCGGCCGGAAGCCCGGACCGAAGATGTTGCCCTGGCAGTTGAACCCGAGGCGGAGCCGTACGGGCCCGTTCACCACCGTGATCGGCACCGTGCCGGTCGTGCTCTGCCAGAGCCCGCTCGAGAAACGGGTGGCGCCGCGCGCGCCGACGTCCACGCGCATCGCGTCGAGCACGGCGAGCACGACCGGGAAGTACTCCGGGAGGCAGCCGGCCATGATCGAGTTGATCGCGGCAACGCGCAGCGTGCACTGTCGGTTCAGGTGCGGCATGGCCGCGACGACTTCGTCGGGCGACCGGTCCACCTGCGCCAGGAATTCGGCGAGGTAGGACTCGGTCGGTGGCACCACCGGGAGCCCGTCGGTGAAGCCCTCCTCGTAGTAGTGCTCGATCGCCCGGCGCACCTGCTGGTGGTCGATCAGGGTGTTCGTGATGGTGCCGCTGGCGGCGGTGTCGCCCGTCGCGGTGTCGCTGGCGGTGACGTCGCCGGTCACCGGGTCACCTCGAGGATGGCCAGCACCTCGTCGAGCGCGCCTGCCGCAAGCTGCGCGATCTCGGGGAGCTCGAGGCTCGCGATCGGATGGTGCACGAGAACGAAGCGATACCCCTCGAAGCCGTGGAGGCGCGCCATCGCCTCGGCCGTCGTGCGGAACTTGTCGGTGCAGACCGACACCGCCGGCACGCCTCGCCGCTCGAGCAGGATCCCGTCGGCCAAACTGGCCGCGCTACAGGAGCCTCAATCGCCGACCCCTGCGAGCGCGTAGTCGCACCGCTCGGCGATCTGGCCCAGCAACGCGTCGTCGGCCGGCACCGCGAAGGACGGCTTCGAGAACATGACCACCTCGGCGACTCCGAAGCGGTCCTGCAACAGGTCGGCGATCTGCTCCAGCACGACGGCGCTGTTCGGCTTCGTGTTGTTGAGCAGACCCAGCGTCTTCCCCTCCAGCCGGTGGTCGCGGGGGGCGAGCCTCGCCCTCTCCGTCGCGGTCCCGGTGCCCGTCGGGTCCAGCATCTCCTCCAGGAACGGCGTCAACGCATGCCTCCTCGTCCACCTCGCGGCGCGCGCGACGTCCCGGCGCGCCTGCATTTGTCTCGACGGTACCACCGGGGCGCCGGGTGAACCGGCACGTCCTACGGCGTGCCGGCACCGCGTCTACGGTGCGGCCGTTCGGACCTTCCGAGGAAGACGCCGTCGTGCTCGAGACGTGCCTGCAAGGTGGCGACGTCGACCGTCCTCGTGGTGCCGCCGTCGGCCAGCACCATGTCGGCCGCGGTACCGGCTGCCTCTCCCATCACGAAGCACGGGCCGGTGACCCGCGCCGATGACTGGCCCTCGTGCGTCATCGAGGCGCAACGCCCGGCCACGAAGAGATTGTCGACCCCCTTCGGGAGCAGCATCCGGTAGGGGAGCTGGTTGTACCCGCGGGGGTGCTCGCCGCGCGGGAACCGGAAATCGACGCTCCCGGCCACGTGCGCTTCGACCGGCCAGCCGTTCACCCCGATCGTGTCCTCGAAGTCGGCGCAGCCGAGCACGTCGTCCTCGGTCAACTGGTAGGCGCCGACGATCCGGCGGGTCTCGCGGATCCCGATCTGCGGGGCGATGTCCACCACGTAAGCGTCGGAGAAGCCCGGGACCTTCTGCTTTATGAACGAGAAGGCGTCGAAGACCTGCTCGCGCCCTTGGAGCTCGCCTCGGGTCATCTGGAGCACGTCGGTGCCGTCGACGGCGCTGCCGTCGGGGTTGGAGAGCTGGGTCAGGTTCGCCCGCCACTCGAGGGGGTTGCGCTGGGGACGCACGATCGGCCGCTTGCGGGGGAAGTGGTGGGTGCCCGCCGCCTCGGCCTCGTCCATCAGCTGCTCGGCGGTGCGCCAGGGCTTCTCGCCGGCGGCCGAAGCGTCGACCCCGTTGATCCGGAACATGAGCGAGGGGTAGAGCATCCCGTGCAGCCCCGGGGACTTCTCGAAGGGCGCGCCGGCCCATGCGGCGACGTCGGCGTCCCCGGACGCGTCCACGAAGATCCGGCCGCGCACCGCGTGACGCCCGGACTTCGACTCGACCACGACGGCGTCGATCGACGTCTCGTCGCGCATGACCAGCCCGACGGCGAGGGCGTGGAAGACCACC
>JASHYA010000180.1 GCA_030043315.1 Acidimicrobiales bacterium | reverse complement strand
AGCTTGCCCGCCTGCTCCGCCGCGATCTCCTCGAGCACCGGGGCGATCATCTTGCACGGCCCACACCATTCGGCCCAGAAGTCGACGAGCACCGGCACCTCTGCAGCCTTGACATGCTCGTCAAACGTACCGTCGTCCAGCGCCACCAAACTCCCGCTCATCGTGCCTCCTCGGATCTGTCGATCCCTGAACCGTTCCCGTCCGCGCTGGGTCAACGCCGGCGGACCGTCTCCTGTTCCCGCCCTGCCTACGACCCTCTCGCCTCCAGCCATCGCTCGGCGTCGATCGCGGCCATGCAGCCCGAGCCGGCGGCGGTGACAGCCTGTCGGTAGGTGTCGTCCTGGACGTCGCCACAGGCGAAGACGCCATCGACGTCCGTCGCGGTGCCGTTGCGGGTGACGACGTAACCCTGGTCGTCGAGCTCCACCTGGCCGCGGAAGACCGCAGTGTTGGGACGGTGACCGATCGCCACGAACAAGCCAGTGACCGGGAGCTCCTGCTCCTCCCCGGTCGTCGAGTGTCGAAGGCGGACACCGGTCACCTTTCCGTTGCCGAGGACCTCTGCGACCTGCTGTGTCCACGCGAAGTCGATGCCGGGATGACCGAGCGCACGTTCCTGCATGATGCGCGAGGCGCGTAGGCGATCGCGCCGGTGGACGACGGTGACCTTCGAGGCGAAGCGCGTCAAGAACAGCGCCTCTTCGAGCGCGGAGTCCCCGCCACCCACGACGGCGATGTGCTGGCCGCGGAAGAAAAAGCCGTCGCACGTCGCGCAGGTGGACACTCCGTAACCAAGGAGCCGGTCTTCACCCGGGACGCCGAGCATGAGCGCCTGGGCCCCCGTGGCGATGATGAAGGCCTCCGCCACGTAGTCGGGATCCGGGGCTGACGGGTCGCCGGTCCACACGCCGAACGGGCTCGAGTCCAGCTGGACCTTGGTGACCTTCTTCGTGACGATGTCGGCGCCGAAGCGCGCGGCTTGGGATCGCATCGCGGCCATGAGCTCGGGTCCGAGGATGCCGTCCGGAAAGCCGGGGTAGTTCTCCACCTCGGTCGTGAGCATGAGCTGGCCCCCCGGCTGATCGCTCGTGGACGAGGGCTCGCCTTCCACGAGGACCGGGCTCAACTGCGCACGCGCCGTGTAGACGGCCGCCGTCAGGCCAGCGGGTCCGGAGCCCGCGATGAGCACCTTTACGCGCCTGGTCACCGGGGTCTCAGCGCGGCTGGGCAGGTGAGGGGCGCGCCGTACGCCGGGTCCACACGGCGAGCCCGCCGAGGGTCAGCGCACCGCCGAGCACGACGTAGCTGAGCCACACCCGGTGGCCGAAGACGTAGACGTCGAGGAGACGGAGCAGAGCGACGGAACCTACGACGACGAGCACCACGGCCAGAGCCGCCGCGACGAGGCCGAAAACGACCGCCCTCGAGGCGAGGATCGCGGGGCGCACCGCCTTGTCGTGGATCGTGTCGACGACGAGTTGGACCGCGTCGGCCGCCCTGCGGGGCAGCTCTGCGGCAGCCTCCGCCGCAGCGGCGCCCACGAACGGAGGCAGGCCCCCCCGTGTGCCAGTTCCGGCGGGCGCGCTGGGCGCGCCCTCATCTCCGGGCGGTGGTGCCGGGTCGGCTGGCGTCGTCGCGGCGTCTACCTCATCCACGGCGGTCAGCCTACCGGGTGGGCCTGTCAACGCCGGGCGGGAAGCTGATAGCACACGCCGACCGACCCCGGTCCCGAGTGTGCGCCGACGACGGGGCCGAGCTCGGTGACGACCAGATCGTGGTCCACCTTCACGTTGCGCAGGCGGTCGACGAACGCGTCGATGTTCGGCGCCGCACCGTCGCAGACCGCGAGACGCTCGAGCGGCGCGTCGGAGGCGACCTTCGCAGCGAGGTAGTCGAACGCGCGGCCGCGGGTGCGCTGTCTCGACTCCTGTTCGACGACGCCGTCCCGGACCTCGATGACCGGCTTGATGGACAGGAGCGAGCCGACGAGCGCGGCGGCACCGCCTATCCGTCCCCCGCGCTGGAGATGGTCGAGCGTGTCGACGACACCGAGCACGCGCGTGCGGGTAACGAGGTCGCGTACGAGCGCGGCGACCGCGTCGATGGTTGCGCCGGTCTCGGCGAGCTCGGCGGCCGCGATGCACATGAGTCCTTGGCCCATGGTGAGTGAGCGGGTGTCGATCACCACCACCGGCAGTCGCTCCCCGAGCGTCTCCGCACCGGCCAGCGCGGCCTGGTAGGTGGCCGAGACTCCCGCCGACAACGTGAGGCAGACGACCCCGTCGGCGCCTTCCTCCGCTGCGTGCTCGTACGCGCTCGCGAACGCGCCGGGCGGAGGAGCCGCGGTCTCGGGCAGCGCGTTCGAGCTCTTGCACCTGCGCCAGAACTCCGCCGGGGAGAGGTCGCGGCGGTCGAGCAGCTCCTCGTCGCCGAAACGGATCGTGAGCGGCACGACGTCGATGTGGTGACGGTCCGCCAGCTCGTCAGAGAGGTCGCACGCGCTGTCGGTGACGACCCGAACTGCGGCCAATAGACGCTCCCCCTCGGTCGTGCCGCTGCCGGAGCCTCCCGGCGGTGGGACCGGCACCGACGCGCCGGTCCGAGCAACCTATCGCGGGTGGGGCGGCCGCAAGGACGTGTCCGTTCCTCCGACCCAGCGACGATCACCCGGGTCGTCGTCGTTCTGGTCGGTCTCGGCGGCGACGTCGGGAGGCACCTCGGTGTGGCCGTCGGCGACGGTGGCGACGGTGCGGTCAGGCGCCGCCGGGGCGGGCCCCGGATCCGGCAGAGGCGCGGCGCGATTCCGGTCCAGTGTCGAGGTGGAACGGGGGCGCGGGGTGCCGGGCGGTGGGACGATCCGGATCAGCGGGCCGGTGTTGACCGGGGTGCGGACGTCGCCCCACGCGGCACCGAGACCCGCGCCCGCTCCGACCTCAGCGCGGTCGAACCTCGTCGATGTCGATGTCGATGTCGATGTCGGGCCGGCTGTGCCGATCGGCTCGCCGGTCAGCAGCGCGAGCGGGCGGCGCCGGCCGCCGGCCAGCGCGCCGATGGCGGCGTAAACCGCGACGCCGGCGACGACCGCGGCTCCGACGCGCACGAGCAACCCGATGCCCTGCGTCGCCCCGGAGAGGTTCGACACGACGAGCACGACTGCGGCCATCACGATCGTGGCGCCCGCCGCGCGCCGAAGCGGCACCCAGGTGCCCCGGCTGCCGAGTGCGCCGAGCCAGTGCCGAAGGACGGCGATCCCGCAAAGGGCGGCGAGGGTGTAGGCGATGGACAGCGAGAGTGCGAGGCCGCGTACGCCGAGCGGCCCGACGAGCGCAAGCGCGAAGACGACGTTCAGCCCGTTCTCGACCAGGTACAGGAAGAACGCGACCTTGGTCCGCTGCATCGCCTGCAGCACCCGCACGATGTAGAGGTAGGCGCAGAAGCCCGGGAGCCCCAAGGAGAACATGGCGAGTGCGGCCCCCGTCGTCTCGGTGCTGGCGACCGTGGCGTGGCCGTGGCCGAGCAGGAGGGCCACCGCCGGGTGCGCCAGGATCAGCATCCCCACCGCGGCGGGGAGGATCACGGCGAGCGTCGCACGCAAGCCTGCGGTGAGACGCCGGCGGAACCCGGTCTCGTCTCCGGTCGACCACCGTTGTGCGAGATCGGGCGTGACGGCGCTCATGATCGACACCGCGACGACCGCGTACGGCACCTGCAGGAACGTGTACGCGTACGTGTACGAGGAGACGGGACCTGTGCCGCTGCCCTTGGCGCTGAGCGCGAGCGCGAGCACCACGTAGAGGGCCACCTGGTTCGCGACGACGAAGCCGAAGGTCCAGCCGCCGAGCCGCATGACCGTGCGCACCGCTTCGTGCCCCGGCTCCCAGCGCCACCTGAGCCGCCCGAGCCCGACGCCGCGGAGGGCCGGCAGCAGCGCGACCGCCTGGACGAGGACACCGGCGGTGGTCCCGAGGCCGAGAAGGACGAGGTCGCCGCGGCTGACGTGCACTGTCGCGGTTGTCGGGAACTTCGGCACGACCGCGCGGAACCAGAGGAGCATCCCGATGACGACCACGTTGTTGGCGATGGGGACCCACATCGGCGCGACGAAGCGCCTGCGCGTGTTGAGCAGGGCCGCCATGAGCGAGATGAAGCCGTAGAGGGCGACCTGGGGCACGAACCAGCGGAGCAGCGTCGACGCGTCGGCCTTCTCCTGCGTGAGCTGGGTGAACGCCGCGCCTCGCACATGGTCGAACGCGGTGTACGCGTCGATCACCTGTGGTGCGATCGCCCAGAAGATGATCGTCATGACCACGAGCACGACGACGGCCGCGGTCACGACCGCGGAGATCGCACGCCATGCCTCTCGCTCGTTGCGCGTGGCAAGACGCTCCACGAACACGGGGATGAACGTCGCGGAGAGGACTCCGCCCAGCACGATGTCGTAGAGCATGTTCGGCGTCGTGTTGGCGAGGTTGTAGGCATCGGCGAGGTGGCCGATGCCGAGGGCGTCGGCGAGGGCGATCACACGCAGCAGCCCCGTCAGCCGGGAGAGCGTGGTGCCTGCGGCCATCCAGACCGCGGCGCGCCGGAGGCTGCTGCCCGTGTCGGGCGACGCGGAGGCCACCCGGTCCGTCGTGCCGTCGCCCGTCGTGCCGTCGCCCGCCGTTGTGTCAGTCGACGCCCCCGTCGGGTCCATGGCCGGACCGAGAGTCGCAGCGGCGTGCGCTGGCCGCCGCGCACCGTACCGCCGGCGCCCCCGTGTCACGACGCGGCCGCTCCGTTCCCGGGGGCGTTCGTGCGCTGCAGACGGCGCTGCCGGCGCCCGGACCGCCACGTCCGGGCCCACCAGATGAGAAGGACGGCGAGCGCGAGCACGGTCAGCACCACGCCCACCACCGAGGTCGCCGTCGAACGCACGGTGAAGACGTCGTGTGCGAAGACCAGCTGTCCGTTGGTGGACGTGAACTTCACCTGGAGAGGGAGGTCTCCCGAGGTGCGTGCGTAGACGTCGACGCGCCAGAGGTTCGTCTGGTGATCGAGCTTCATGACGTGCCGCCGGCTCGCGTGGGGGAAGACGAACTTGTTTCCGCTGACCGACAGCGTGCCCTTCACCGTGTAGGGCGCACGTGATTCGACCGTGATGGGGATCCACCCTGTCCTGGCCGTGAGGGTGAATGTGGTCTTCTTCGCGAACGAGACCAGGTCGAGCTGTTGTCTGAGCATGTGCTCGAAGGAGGACACCCCTGCCTCCTGGCTGCGCGGGGAGAGGTCAGCGGACTCGGTGGCGAGGAGGAAGTCGTCGAGCTCGGACAGCACCTTGGGATCGCCCGACACCGCTCCGTCGAAGTTGCTGAGCCGCACGCGTGCGCGGGACACCACCCGGGCGAGGGAGCGCTTCAGGACGGGCCCAGTGCCTGTGTCGAGGAGCTGACGCGTGCCGTCGCGGGTGACGGAGGCGAAGAATTCGGAGAGCGTCACGGGGTCGACGACAGGGTTCTGTGTCAGCCCGTCGAGGAGCACCTGATCGAAGACGGGGTTTGCGACCCAGCGTGCGGGAGGCAGTGCGACCATGCCACGCACCGATGTTGTGTTCGGCCGCTCGAAGTGGACCATCGCGAGGTCGGCGAGGAGCTGGGACGCGGCAAGGGCGGGGTCGTCACGGTGCGAGGTGAACTGCCCGTCGAGCCAGCTGTCGGTCTCCGCCGCTTCGACCGACGTCTTCGTTCCCCCCCGCGACAGGGTGAGGGAGAAGGTCGAGGCCCAGGTTCCGACCGCTGTGGCGTTCGCTGTGGGCGTCAGGTCTGCGTCGGGCAGCACCAGCTGGGTCGTGCCGAGCTGCGCGAGGCCTGCGGTGATGTCGTTGCCGACCGGGCCCGGCTGCACCCACGGCGTCGGCGCGCCCGTGGTTTCCACCCGAAGGTGGCTGAGCACTGTGGCGCCCGCGGCCATCTGGGCATCGATCTCCGTGGGCTCGCCCGCACCGGCGAGCGCGCCGAGGTCGACCGGGACGTAGGGCCGCGCGAGGACCTCGTCCAACGTCTGGTCCACCGAGAGGCCGGCGAGCGTCGTGTCCGCAGCCCGGCCGTCCGGACCCGAGCCTTGGAGCTGCTGGAGGGTCTCAGGGGACACGTCGAGGGTGAGCGGGACCGCGGAGCCATGGACTTGGGAGACGAGCACCTCCAGCGCGGACGCGTCGGCCGTCGTGAGCGGCTTGACTCCCGCCGCCGGTCCTGAGGGGTGCGGGGCGAGCGATACGGGAGCATCGACAGGTACGACCCAGGCGAGCTCGAGCGCGTGGTCGCTCTTGCCCGCGACGTAGGTGAGGAAGGTCGTGAAGTGGTGGAGCACCTTGCCGTCGGAGCGCTGGAGGTCGACCTCCACGGGGTACACCCCTGTGCATGTGCCGGTTCCTGTAGGGGGCGCGCACGCGAGACCGATACGGGTCCCCTGGCCCGTCGAGGCTGTCTGCACGACCGAGAGGTCGAGGGAGACCGCCCCGGCTGTGCGGGGATCGGGCGGGAGGCCGGTCAGCTGGGCCGGCTGGGTCTTGGCGAGCGGCGAGCCGCGCGGGCCGTTGCGCACGACGTTCTCCAGGTCGTACCGGCTCGCGAGCCGCGGGTAGAGGACCACCTCCACCGTTGCGCCCGACGGTGGATGGCCGGCGCTGAGCTCGAGGTCGAAGGGAGATGACGGCTGCGCGGCCCCTCCGGCCTTGGGAGCCGCGGGGGCGACGACCCATTCGCTCTGGTCGTCCAGGAGGAACGGCGCCGGTGTGCGCGCCCCTGCGCGCGCGACGGCCCGAGTGGCGGCCGCCGGGAACGCCCCTGCGGCGGACAGCGGGATGGTCAGCGCGAGGGTCGCGAGGACCAGGGGCCACGCAACGGCCACCACCCGGCGCGCCGCGTTGCGGGCCCGGCGGCTCCTCGTCGACACCACACGACGTTACTTTCCAGCATCCCTCGCACCAGTCGCGCGCGGGATTCCCCCGGTCAGAGGTGAGGCCCCGGAGCGCTCCGGCATGCCGACCCGGCGGTACCGTGGCCCGGTGCAGTCGCCCAGCGTTCCCGAGCGCTTCCGCCCTCTCGTCGAGGCCACCGCAACGCTCGCCGAACGGTTCCGCAGCAGAGGCCACCGGATCTACCTCGTCGGTGGGTCGGTGCGAGACGCGCTCGTGGAACGGCCGGCGAGCCAAGCGTTCCTGCCGGCGGACGGTCCGCCGGGCCAGGACGACAGCGACTACGACCTCACGACCGACGCCCGTCCCGACGAGATCGAGCGCCTCGTGCGCGGCTGGGCCGACGCCCTGTGGACCCAGGGCAAACGGTTCGGGACGATCGGCTGTCGGGTCGGTCGGAGGACCTACGAGATCACCACCCACCGCGCCGAGGCGTACCGCCCGGACTCCCGCAAACCGGACGTGACGTTCGGCGACGACGTCGAGACCGACCTCTCACGACGCGACTTCACGGTGAACGCGATGGCGCTCGAGCTCCCGGACCTTCGGCTGGTCGACCCCTTCGACGGGCTCGCGGACCTCGCGGCCCACCGGTTGCGGACCCCGCTCGACCCGGACGTCTCGTTCGGCGACGACCCTCTGCGGATGCTGCGCGCCGCGCGGTTCGCGGCCGCGTACGACCTCGCGCCGGACGCCGGACTCGTGGAGGCGGTGGAGAAGGGCCACCGCCGCCTGGCCATCGTGTCCGCCGAACGCATCCGCGACGAGCTGGACAAGATCCTCCGCCTCCCCGCTCCCGGCCCGTCGCGCGCCCTGTGGTTCGCCGTGAAGACCGGCCTCGCCGACGAGTTCCTGCCCGAGCTCCCGGCACTCCGTCTCGAACAGGACCCGCTCCACCGGCACAAGGACGTGCTCGCGCACACCCTGGCGGTGGTCGACAAGACCTCGCCGGATCTGCTGCTCCGGCTTGCCGCGCTCTTCCACGACGTGGGCAAGCCGAAGACCCGAACGATCGGGCCCGAGGGCGTCACGTTCCACCACCACGACGTGGTGGGGGCCCGGATGACCCGTCAGCGGATGGAGGCGTTGCGCTACTCGAAGGAGGACATCGACGTCGTCGCCGAGCTCGTCGAGTTGCACCTTCGCTTCCACACCTACCGGCTCGGGTGGAGCGACCGCGCGGTCCGGCGCTACGTGCGCGACGCCGGTCCGCTTCTCGACCGGCTGAACGAGCTCACGCGCTCGGACTGCACGACGCGCAACGAGGTGAAGGCCCGCGCGCTCGCCCGTCGCATGGACGAGCTCGAAGTGCGGATCGCCGAGCTGCGCGAGCAGGAGGAGCTCGACGCCATCCGGCCGGACCTGAACGGGACAGAGGTGATGGCCCGTCTCGGGATCCCGCCGGGACCGGCAGTGGGCGAGGCGCTCGCCTACCTGCTGGAGCTCAGGCTCGACGAGGGACCACTCGGTCGGGACGAGGCGGCAAGCCGACTCGACGCGTGGTGGGCCTCCCGCGGCAGGGACTGACCGGCCTGGGACGCTCCCTGCTGCGACCCAGCTGTTCCGACTCGGCTGTTCCGACTCAGCCTGCGGGCCAACGCGGCCCGGGGTCGCCCGCGGCGAACGCCTCGACCAGCTCGTGGGCCTCGTCGTCGTGGTACTGCACCGGTGGCGACTTCATGAAGTAGGACGACGGCCCCACGAGCGGGCCGCCGATGCCCCGGTCGAGCGCGAGCTTTGCGCAACGTACGGCATCGATGATCACCCCAGCGGAGTTCGGCGAGTCCCAGACCTCGAGCTTCAGCTCCAGGTTCAGCGGGACGTCGCCGAAGTTCCGGCCCTCCATGCGGATGTACGCCCACTTGCGGTCGGCGAGCCACGGCACGTGGTCCGAGGGGCCGATGTGGACGTCGTCCGCGGGGAGCACGGTGTGCTCGATCTGGCTAGTGACGGCCTGGGTCTTGGACACCTTCTTCGACTCGAGACGGTCCCGCTCGAGCATGTTGCGGAAGTCCATGTTCCCGCCGACGTTGAGCTGGTACGTGCGGTCGAGGACGAGCCCCCGGTCCTCGAAGAGCCGCGTGAGCACCCGGTGGACGATGGTGGAGCCGACCTGGCTCTTGATGTCGTCCCCCACGATCGGAACGCCCGCCTCGGCGAAGCGCCGCGCCCAGGTCGGGTCCGACGCGATGAAGACCGGGATCGCGTTCACGAAGGCCACCTTCGCGTCGAGGCACGCTTGGGCGTAGTGCTTCTGCGCCTCCTCGGATCCGACCGGAAGGTACGCGACGAGCACGTCGGCCCCGGCCTCGCGCAGTGCCGCCGCGACGTCGACGGGAGCGGCAGGCGACTCCTCGACGACGTCACGGTAGTAACGGCCGAGGCCGTCGAGCGTCGGTCCGCGCTGGACGACGACCCCGAGCTCGCCGACCTCCGCGAAGCGGACCGTGTTGTTCTGCCCCGCGAAGATCGCTTTCCCGAGGTCCGCGCCGACCTTGGACGCGTCGACGTCGAACGCGGCGACGGGTACGAGGTCACGGACGTGATAGCCGCCGAGCACTACGTGCATGAGCCCGGGGACGACGTCGTCCTCCGCGGCGTTCCGGTAGTACGAGATGCCCTGCACGAGCGAGCTGGCGCAGTTCCCCACGCCGGCGATGGCGACTCGGACGCTGCTCATCGATGGTCTCCTTCTGTGCTCAGGTCCTCAGGTCCCCCGAGGGTCGGTGATGCGGTGGATCGGTCATCCGGCGACGCGCCGGGTGGCGTGGTCGGTGGCGCTGGTCGCCTGCTCCGCCTCGAGGAGCCGGTCCAGCCAGCGGATGTCGTGCTCGAGCGCGTCCGCACTGTGCTCGACGACCGAGCGGGCGTAGACGTCGAGCGCGCGGTCCTCCCCGGCAGCGCGGACCTCGGCAAGACGCTCGGAGAGCTGCGCCTTGCGTCGCTCGAGGAGGGCGACGCGCGCGGGACCCGGCAAGTGGCGGGCGAAGGCGAGCCGGAGGCCGAAACTGCGCGGGTCGTCGGGGGCGCCGGACCCCGCGAGGAGGTCGGCGAACAGGGCGCGGCCCGTGTCGGTGATGCGGTAGACCTTGCGCGAGCGACGTCCACGGGAGCGCTTCGCCGTGAGCCGTCGTGCGCGCAGCACCGCCAGCTCTCCCGAGAGCGACCCGGTCGGTGGAACCGGCTCGAAGGCAGGGGTGGGTGTGGCGACCGGTTCGATCGTCTCGACGGCTCCCGCGGCGTCGAGACGTGCGAGGGCGGGGTACAGCGAGCCGAACGACACGTTCGCGAGGAGCCCGAGGCCCCCGCGCAGCTGGCGGCGGATCTCGTAGCCGTGCAGCTCGCCCCGCTCTTCCAGGAGCCCGAGGATTGCGAGGTCCAACATGTTGGGTCCGTACTATATCGGATCGATATAGCGACGCGCGCCTCTGTGGACGGCGGCCCGCGCCGCCCGTGGGCTGCCGAGCCGACCTGCCGCTCCGGGACGCAGACCCCAGATCCTGCCGGGGCGGGATCGCCCGGCGGTAGCCTCAGGGCGTGACGTCCCGCACGGGCTCCGGTGCCCCCCGAGGTGTCGAAGAGGTCGCGCAGGAGGCCCGCGTCGAGTACCGGCTGGTGCGCGACGCGGTGGTGCGGGACGTTCGCCGAGGCCGGATCGGCACCGAGGACGTCTGCGACGCCCACCCCGAGCTCCTGCGTGCCGCCCGCAACGTCGGCCGCCCGCTCGGCGACGACTGCCCGATCTGCAGCGAGGAGCGGACGGTCCAGGTCACCTACGTCTTCGGCGCGGGACTTCCCCCCGGCGGGAGATGTCCCGGCACAGCCACGGAGCTCGACCGCCTGCGGCGCCGCAGTGCACCGGTGCTCTGCTACGACGTCGAGGTGTGCCCGAGTTGTGCCTGGCATCACCTGCTGCGCAAGTACCCCGCCGGCGGCCGGGCCGCCCGCGCGGGGGGGAGCAGCCGGCGGGAACGGGGCTGAGGCGCCGGCCTTGACGGGGGCACGGGAGGTATAGGGTCGCTGAGTCCGGCAGGGTCGCACGCGGCTGCGGCGGCACCCGTCGGAGCAAGCACCGGGCAGCACCACGACAATCTCTTACCGACTCTTACTGAATTCCGACTGAGGAGGGCATGTGATGGACAGCCCTACCGCCATTCGACCTGGCCAGCCGCGCGGATCGGTCACGGTGCCGATGCTGCGGGCGCGAAAGCGCCGGGCGGGCGCCGAGCCCATCGTGATGCTGACGGCCTACGACGAGCCCGGGGCGCGCGTCGCCGACGCCGGGGGTGTCGACGTGATCCTCGTGGGGGACTCCGTCGCGAACAACGTCCTCGGGTATGCCGACACCCTGCAGGTCACGATCGACGACATGGTGCGCCACACGGCTGCGGTCGCCCGGGCTCGACCGTCTCCGCTCGTGGTCGGTGACATGCCCTGGATGAGCTACCACCTTTCGGTCGAGGAGGGGGTTGCGAACGCCGCCGCGCTCGTGCGCGCGGGTGCCGGCGCGGTGAAGCTCGAGGGGGGTCTCCCGCGGGTCCCCGTGGTGGAAGCGATCGTGCGTGCGGAGATCCCGGTCATGGGCCATCTCGGCCTGACGCCGCAGTCGGTGCTCCCGATGGGTGGCTACCGCGTGCAGGCGCGCGACGCGGGTGGGGCCCACGCCCTGGTGGCGGCCGCGCACGCGCTCGAGGACGCCGGGTGCTTTGCCCTGGTGCTCGAGGGGGTGCCGGACGTGGTGGCGGCGCGGGTGACCGACGAGATCGCGATCCCGACGATCGGCATCGGTGCGGGGCCGCACTGCGACGGGCAGGTCCTCGTCTTCCACGACGTGCTCGGGCTGGGGGCCGGACC
>JASHYA010000179.1 GCA_030043315.1 Acidimicrobiales bacterium | reverse complement strand
ATCCGCTCGCTGCCCGACGTGACCCGCAGCCCGCAGGCGTCGGCGAGCGCGTCGTAGAGCGGACCATGTTCGAGGTCCGCGTGCAGGACCCCGCGCGTCGAGGCCCAGGGCAGCCACGACCGCTCGAGGGAGATGGGCTCTTCGTCCGCGAACCGCAGTCGCTCGAGAAAGACGACCTCGTGGTCGGTGCCGGGAAGGTCGAGCACCTCTGCGACGTCGTCGGGAGCGGTCCTGCGCTCGGCCACCAGGATCTCGCTGCGCTCGGCGAGGCCATGGTGGCTCACGGTACGCGCCAGGCTGTACAGCGCGCGCAACGGCTGCTCGAGCACCGGCTCGGCGACTCTCGTCCCGAGTCCCCGTCGCCGCTCCACGAGCCCCCCGTCCTGCAGCCTGCGGACGGCCTCCCGCACGGTTTGGCGGCTGACCCTGTAGTCGGCGGCGAGCTCGTGGTCGGTCGGGAAACGGCCGTGGAACTCGCCGACCGCAATCCTCGCCCGGAGGTCGGCGAGGACCTGCGCCCACAGCGGGAGCGGGCTGGACCGGTCGACCTCGCCGACGGAGGTCACGAGAGCACCCCGCCGAGGAAGAAGGAACCGACGAGCGCGGCGAGCACGAAGAGGGTGACGAGCGTCATCGCCCTGTCCCGCTCGTAGAGGTACGAGACGACGGACACCGCGACGCGGAGCACCGGGGTCAGGATGAGGAGGAGGATCCCGACCACGACCACCCCGCGCCCCTTGCCCGCCTCCAGATACGCGCCGAGCTGCGTGAACGTGTGCGGGAACTGTGCGGAATTGGAGGTCAGGCGGTGGTACGAGAACGGCCCGCTCAGATGGCCGTACTCCGGGTGGTGGACGAACATCAGCGCGAGCCCCGCGGCGATGACAGCGACGCTCACGGTCACCCCGACACGCAGGACGAGGCTGATGGCGAGCTCGACTCGGCGCACCTTGGCGTCGTCGGTCGACATCTCCTCGTCGCCCCTGGTCGTCGCCTCGTCGCTCCGCGTCGTCATCCGGTCACCCCGCGCTGGAGCATCTCGATGCAGATGACCGCGAGCACGGCGACGAAGATCCAGCGGATGGTCGCGTTCTCCACCCGGCCGAGGAGCCGGGAGCCGACGAGCGAGCCGCCGAGCACGCCGATGGCGACCGGGGCCGCGATGATCGGGTCGATCTGGCCGCGCGCGAAGTAGACGCCCGCGCTGGCGGCCGCAGTCACCCCGATCATGAAATTGCTGGTCGCGGACGACACCTTCATGGGCAGGTGCATGGTCAGGTCCATCGCGGGGACCTTGAGCGCCCCCGAGCCGATCCCGAGCAGCGCGGAGACGAGACCCGCGACGTACATGAGCGCGAGCCCGGGCCTCGTGCCGACCACCTTGTAGGGGATCTCCCGCCCCTCCGCCTGGTCGTAGTAGGAGCCGTGCAGACCGAGCGCGTTCGCGATCCGGTCGTCCGAGGTCGTGAGCGCCGCGGCCGCGTGCCGCTTGCGGAACGTCGCGAACGCGGAGTACCCGAGCACCGCCGAGAAGACGACGAACAGCGCCCGCACTGGGAGCACGGTGGTGAGGAACGCACCGGAGATCGCGCCGACCGTCGTGCCGATCTCGAGGAACATCCCCGTCCGTAGGTTTGCCATGCGGTCGCGAACGTAGGCGGCGGCGGCACCCGAGGAGGTGGCGATCACCGACACGATCGAGGCGCCGATCGCCAGGCGGATGTCGACGTGGTACAGGAGCGTGAGGACGGGCACCACCACGATGCCGCCGCCGAGCCCGACGAGCGAGCCCAGCACGCCTGCCAGCGCGGAGATCACCACGAGGGTCAGGACGAAGCCGAGCGGCGTCACTCCCCTATTGTACGTACTTTCGTACTTATTCGTTCCGCGCGCTCCGGAAAGCCCCCCGACCACGGTCTGGGTCGACAGGTGGTGCTCTTCCCCGCTCCTGGAGCCTCCGGATGAGCCGCCCGGGCCGGCCCCGGTCGGCGAGCCGCCCTGATCCCGGGTTGCCCGCCGCAGCACCACGCCGGAGGAGCTGCTCCGGTCCCGCGGCGCACCGAGGGTCAGAGCTGGCGTGTGCCCGCCTGCCGCTCGAGCTCGTCGGACAGGGCGACCAGGAACACCCGGTCGGCGTCGGTGAACCGCACGTCTCGCCGGACGACGGCGCTGAAGACGGTCGCCTGGTCGTAGAGCCCGCGGAGCTCGTCGGTCCCGCACACCACCACGAACGCGGCCGCGAGCGGATAGAAGTCGGCCCAGTCCTCGAGCGCGAGCTCGGCCGTCATCGAGCCCTCCGACAGCGCGACCGCGAACCGCTGGAGTCGCGACACCACCTCCGGAGAGAGGCCCCCCTGCACGTCGAGGTAGCCGAGGAGGTGCCCGTCGACGGCATCCAGGTACGTCAGGAGGTCCTCTGCCACACACCCATCTTTGCCACTTGACGCACCGCGATGCGTTGTGTGCACGTGCCGGTGCGAACGGCAGGTCACCACACGTTGTTGCAATACCAGTTGCCTAAGTGGCCGTGTCAGCGGTGACGCCCGCGGCTCCCGGACTCGACGCGAGCCGCGTAGCCCCGGGAGGCGTGGCGCTTCACGACCTTGTTGCCCCGGGCGGTGCGGGACCGACGCTCCGCCGCGACCCGGGCCTCGTGGCGGCGGCGGCGCGCGGAGGTGACGAGTCGGGGCGTGGCCTCGGCGAGCGCGAGCACCGCGAGGACGACCAGCACGTACACGACCGAAGCGACGAGCGGGAACGACGTCTCGGAGAGGACGGGGTCCGCACCGACTCGTTCGAGGTGGTGGTACTGCGCCAGCGCGAGCTCGCGCGCCGTCGTTGTCGCGTGAGCCCCCTTCGCGTCGACCGTCGCGTCGACGATGACCCGGTTCACCCGGAAGATCACCACCGCCACGCGCGGCGTCGACGCGGTGACCGTCGGACTTGTGCCCTTGAGGTAGTACGCGCCCTTGGCACCCGGGATCCCCGGGACGGTCGTCTTTGTGCCGTACCCGTAGTCGTCAGATGTGTAGCTCGTACGGGAGAGCTCGGCGGCCAGGGCCTGCTGATGTGCGGAGATCGCGGACGTCTCGGTGGGGAGGACGATCAGCTCGAGCGAGCCGGCTGTGACCGGCGCCTTGCCCTTCCAGCTGACCCCGTACGCGGCGGTCTCGCCCGGTGTCGATTTCGCGGCCGCCTTCACAGCCGAGAGCGACACCCCGGTCGCGGCATCCACGGAGGTGCTCTTCCCAGGGGCGCGCAGCCCGGTGACGGGGGTCTTTACGGCGAGTGCCGAGACCTTGCGGACGTCGGGACGGTGGACCGGGATCCAAAGCACGTAGCCCGCGATCGCGAGCCCCACGAGGACCACGGCGACTGCAACCCGGATCGCAAGGCGGCGCGACACGGCCGCACGTTACAACGGGCTCATCAGCCCAACTTGTCGCCCGGCTCCGCACCGGTGGCCGGGTCCACCAGCAGCACGGCGTCACCGCGATAGGTACCGAGCGTGAGCACCTCGGAGAGGAACGGGCCGATCTGGCGCGGCGGGAAGTTGACGACCGCGAGCACGAGCCGTCCCTCGAGCTCGTCCTTCGTGTAGTTGGTGATCTGCGCGGACGAACGCC
>JASHYA010000178.1 GCA_030043315.1 Acidimicrobiales bacterium | reverse complement strand
TTCGGCGACGCGGGCCGACGGGTGGTCGTCGAAGAAGGGCTGTCGGGCCCCGAGTGCTCGCTGCTCGTGCTCTGCGACGGAGCGACGGTGGTGCCGATGGTGCCCGCCCAGGACTTCAAACGCGTCCACGACGGCGACCGAGGCCCCAACACCGGTGGCATGGGATCGTTCGCCCCGCTGCCCGAACTTGGCGACTCGGACGTCGACGTGCTCGTCGAGCGCGCGGTCGTCCCGCTCGTCCACGAGCTGCGGCGTCGCGGCGTCGACTACCGGGGCGTGCTGTACGCGGGGCTGATGCTGACCGCGGACGGACCGCGCGTCCTGGAGTACAACGTCCGGTTCGGTGATCCCGAGGCCCAGGTGGTCCTACCCCTTTTGCGCGAGGACCCGGTCGAGGTGCTCCTCGCCGTGGCCGAAGGCCGGCTGGCAGGTGCGGTACCCGGTGGCCGGATCGCGCCTCCCCGTGGCGCGTCCGTCTGCGTCGTCATGGCGGCGCAGGGATACCCCGGTTCGCTCCGGACGGGCGACTGCATCCAGGGCCTCGGCGCGGACGGACAGCTGGCCGATCCCATCCCCGGTGTGACGGTCGTCCACGCCGGCACCCTCAGGGAGTCGGCGGACGGGCCGTTCCTGGTGGGCGGCGGTCGAGTGCTCGGGGTCACCGCCACCGCACCGGACCTCGCAGAGGCTCGGCGGCTGGCGTACGCGGGCGTGGAGCGGCTCACGTGGCCCGGAGCGCAGTGGCGCAGTGACATCGCGGCGCTCGCGGCGGAGGAGTTCGCAACTTCGAGCCCGCCGCCGTCGCCCACGGAGCCGCCGGCGAGGGCGTGGGAGGCGGCGTCGTGATCCGGCGCTACAGCCCGCCGGACATGGCCGCCCTTTTCACCGACGAGTCGCGGTTGGCCGCGTGGCTCGAGGTCGAGCTCCTCGCACTGGAGGGGCTCGCCGCCACTGGCAAGGTGGCCCCTGCGGTCGCGAGCTCCGTCCGCCAGCGCGCGCCCAAGGTGGACGCCGCGTTCGTGGCCGATGTCGAGGCCCGCGAGCGGGTGACCGACCACGACGTTGCGGCCTTCGTCGACGTGGTCCAAGCTCGCGTGGGTGGACCGGAGGCGTCGTGGATCCACTACGGCCTCACCTCCTCGGACGTGGTCGACACGGCGCAGTGCACCACGCTCGTGCGCGCGGCCGATCTGCTGATCGACGCGGCCGCTGAGCTCGTCGGCGCACTCCGCGCACGGGCGGAGGAGCTCATCGACGTGCCTGTCGCGGGCCGGACGCACGGGATGCAGGCGGAGCCGACCACGTTCGGCGCCAAGTTCGCCCTGTGGACGCTCCAAGCAGACCGGGACCGCTCCCGGCTGCGTCGCGCGCGACGGGCGGTTGCCGTCGGGAAGCTCTCGGGGGCTGTCGGCACCTATTCGAACGTGGATCCGGCGGTCGAGGCGTACGTCTGCCGCGCCCTCGGGCTCGAACCCGTCCCCGCCACCCAGGTGATCGCGCGCGACCGCCACGCCGAATACCTCTACGCGTGCGCATCGGTCGGCGCGACGATCGAGCTGATCGCGACCGAGGTCCGCCTGCTCGCGCGGAGCGAGGTGGGGGAGGTGGAGGAACCGTTCGCAGCCGGCCAGAAGGGCAGCTCGGCGATGCCCCACAAGCGCAACCCTGTCCTCGCCGAGCGGCTTTGCGGGCTCGCGCGCCTTCTGCGGGGTTATGCCACCGCCGGCCTCGAGGACGTGGCGCTCTGGCACGAGCGGGACATCTCCCACAGCTCGGTGGAGCGGGTGGCACTCCCTGACGCATCGTTGCTCGCCTGCTACGTGCTGCGAAAGGCGACCACCCTGGTGTCCGGGCTCGTCGTCCACGCCGACCGGGCCCGAGCCAACATCTCGGATCTCGTCTTCAGCCAGTCCGTCCTCCTCGCTCTGGTGGACACCGGGTTGTCCCGGGAGGACGCCTACCGGATCGTCCAGCGCGACGCAGCGGTGGCGTCTGCCTCGGGGCGACCCTTCCGAGACGTGCTCGCCGCGGACGTCGATGTCCCATTCGGCGACGCAGCACTCGACGCGGCGTTCGACCTCGACCGCGCGCTCCGGCACCGGCACCGGTTCCTCGAAGCGCTCGACGCTGTCGACGCGGGCGGCGGAGGCGGTGGTGCCGGCGGAGGCGGTGGTGCCGGCGGTGGCGGTGGTGCCGCGACCGCCACATCGGAGGTCACTGGCAGGGACGGCGAGTGGAAGCACGCGAAAGAGGCGCGGCCATGACGCCACCGCTCATCCACGCCGGGAAGGTCCGCGAGCTGTACGACGTGGGCAACGGATTGCTACTGATGGTGGCGTCCGACCGCGTGAGCGCGTACGACGTCGTGTTCGAAGAGCCGATCCCCGAGAAGGGCCGGGTGCTCACCGCGATGACCGCCTTCTGGGTCCATGAGCTTGCAGACGTCGCGCCCGGCACCGTGCTCACCGCAGACCCGGCAGAGATCGCAGCGCGTGTTCCGGAGGCGGCCCTGCTGTCGAGTGCCAGGTGGTCGACGATGGACGGCCGGGCGCTGCTGGTTCGGCGCGCGGAGATGCTCCCCATAGAGTGCATCGTGCGCGGCTACCTCGCGGGCCAGGCGTACGACGAGTACGCGGCCAGCGGCACGGTGCACGGCGCGCCGATGCCCGAGGGTCTTCGGCTCGCGGACCGGCTTTCCGAGCCGATGTTCACGCCCGCCACGAAGGCAGAGGAGGGCCACGACCTCAACATCGGCTTCGACGACGCCGCCGACATCGTCGGTCGTGCGGCCGCAGAGAGGGCCCGTGAGATCTCGCTGAACCTGTACGCGAGAGCCGCCGCTCGGGCGGCGGCCGCGGGGTTCGTGCTCGCGGACACGAAGTTCGAGCTGGGCTACGTCGACGGTGAGCTCTGCCTGTGCGACGAGGTGGTGACGCCCGACTCCTCCCGCCTCTGGCCTACCGATCAGGTGGTGCCGGGCACGACGCCACCGGCGTTCGACAAGCAGCCGCTGCGCGACTGGGCTGCCAAGAGCGGCTGGGACAAGCGGCCGCCCCCGCCGGAGCTGCCACCGGAGGTCGTGCGATCGACGTCGGAGCGGTACGTCGCCGCCTACGAACGGGTCACCGGGCGGCGTCTGGCCGACTGGTACGGTGCGCGCCGATGAGGTTTGCCGCGCGGGTGGAGGTGCTCCTGCGGCCGGGCATCGCCGACCCGGAGGGCGCGACGATCGAACGGGCTCTGCCTGCGCTCGGGTTCCACGACGTGCACCAGGTGCGAGCGGGGCGGTCCTTCAGGTTCGAGGTTGACGCCGCGGACGAGCTCACCGCGCGACGGCGGGCCGAAGACCTCGCCCGTCAGCTCCTCGCGAACCCGGTGATCGAGGACAGCGAGCTGGTGCTCACCGTTCAGGCGCCAGCGGGTGAACCGTCGTGAGCGCGCGTGTCGGCGTCGTCGTCTTTCCCGGGACCAACTGCGAGCACGACACGGTCAGCGCGTTCGAGCGCGCCGGTGCGACCGCGACGCTGGTCTGGCATACCGAAGAGCGACTGGGAGGGCTCGACGCGGTCGTGCTCCCGGGAGGGTTCGCGCACGGTGACTACCTCCGCCCCGGAGCGATCGCACGCTTCTCCCCGGTGATGGACGCGGTCGCACGCTTTGCCGCCGCAGGCGGCCCCGTCCTCGGGATCTGTAACGGGTTCCAGGTGCTGACCGAGTCCGGCCTCCTGCCGGGGGCACTCGTGAAGAACCGGGGCCTGCGGTTCCTGTGCGCCCCGTCCCGCGTCCGGGTCACCTCGGTGAGCTCGGTGCTCACCTGTGGTCTCGCTCCGGGAACGGAGCTCGGGATCCCCGTCAACCACTTCTCCGGCAGCTATTTCTGTGACGACCGGACCCTCGCCGAGCTGCGCGACGCCAACAGGGTGGTCCTCAGGTACGTCGAGAACCCGAACGGCTCGATCGACGACATCGCCGGGATCACGAACGCGGAGGGCAACGTCGTCGGGTTGATGCCGCATCCAGAGCGGGCGAGCGACGTGCTGCTGGGCTCGGCCGACGGCCTGCCGTTGCTCCGCGCGCTGGTCGCGGCCGCCGCCGACGTGCACGCCGCGTGAGCAGCCCGGACGCCGGCGAGCCGCAGCCCGCGCCGCAGCTCGAGCCGCAGCCGTTGCCCCTGCATCGTGCCCTCGGGCTCACCGACGAGGAGCTCGGGCGCATCGTCGAGATCCTCGCTCGCGAGCCGAACCAGCTCGAGCTCGCGCTCTACGGCGTCATGTGGAGCGAACACTGCTCGTACAAGTCGTCCCGCCGCCACCTGCGGCGTCTGCCCACCACCGGCGACCGCGTGCTCGTGGGGCCCGGGGAGAACGCAGGGGTGATCGACGCAGGGGACGGCATCGCGGTTGCGATCCGCATCGAGAGCCACAACCACCCCTCCGCGATCGAGCCGCACCAAGGCGCTGCGACCGGGGTCGGCGGGATCCTGCGGGACGTCTTCACCATGGGCGCGCGTCCCCTCGCGGTGATGGACCCGCTCTTCTTCGGCCCGCCCGACGACGCGCGCCAGCGCTGGCTGGTCGAGGGTGTGGTGGCAGGCATCTCCTCGTACGGCAACTCGGTGGGCGTGCCGACCGTCGGGGGTGAGCTGACCTTCGACCCCTGCTACGCGGGCAACCCCCTCGTGAACGTGCTGTGCCTCGGCGCGCTGCCCGTGGACCGGCTCGTGCTCGCCCGGGCGACCGGCGCCGGGAACCTCGCGGTCCTGCTGGGCGCGACGACCGGACGGGACGGGATCGGCGGGGTGAGCGTGCTCGCCTCGGCGGGGTTCAGCGGCGGGGACGACGCGAAGCGGCCGAACGTCCAGGTCGGGGACCCCTTCGAGGAGAAGCGCCTCATCGAGGCGTGCCTGGCCTTGCTCGACGCCGGCCTCGTCGTCGGGATCCAGGACCTCGGCGGCGCGGGCTTGGCGTGCGGGACCAGTGAGCTCGCTGCACGTGGAGGAGTCGGCCTGGACGTCGACGTGCTCGCGGTGCCGCGACGCGAGCCGGGCATGGCGCCGTGGGAGGTCATGACCTCGGAGAGCCAGGAACGGATGCTCGCGATCGTGGTGCCCGAGGCGTGGCCCGCGGTCGACGCGCTCTGCCGTCGTTGGGACGTGCGGGCGTCGGTGATCGGAACCGTCACCGACGACGGGTCCGGGGTCCTTCCCGAAGCCACGGGCCACGGGGACGTGGGGGGGAGCTCTTCGGGACGGCTGCGGATCTTCGACGGTGACGCCGTCGTCGGCGACGTGCCCGCGAGATCGCTCGCGGACGGGGCGCCCGTGTACGACCGGCCGCTGCGCGAGCCCGCAGATCTCGCCAGCAAGCGGGCCGACGACCCGACGGCGAGCGAGGAACGTGGCGACTGCGGCGTCGAGCTCCGGACCATGCTCCTCGACCCGAGCTGGGTCTACCGGCAGTACGACCACCAGCTCTTCTTGAACACCGTCGCGGGTCCCGGCGGCGACGCCGCGCTGCTCAGGTTGGCGGGACCCGGCCTACCGCCGAGCGACAGAGGGGTCGCGGTCACGACGGACTCGGCGCCGCGTTGGTGCGCCATCGACCCGCGGGCGGGCGTGGCGCTCGTGCTCGCGGAAGCCGTCGCCAACCTGGCGTGCGTCGGCGCCTCTCCGGTGGCCGTGGTCAACTGCCTGAACTTCGGCAACCCCGAGCACCCCGAGGTGATGTGGCAGCTGTCCGAGACCGTCGACGGCCTCGCCGCCGCCTGCCGCGCGTTCGGCATACCGGTGATCGGGGGGAATGTCAGCCTCTACAACGAGAGCACAGGGAGCGACATCCTCCCCACGCCAGTGCTCGGAGTGCTGGGTCTCGTCGAACGTCTCCGGCATCGACCTCCACCGGTGGCGGTCGCGGAGGGCGCGAGCGTCGTGCTCCTCGGCTGCCGTCGTGGACCGGGCGATCTGCCGCGCCCCCTCGGAGGCAGCCGCTGGGCGGTCGAGTGCCGCGGGCGCCGCCACGGCGAGCTGCCGCCGCTCGACTACGGGGCCCACGAGCGCGTCACGGGCTTCGTCGGTTCCCTCGTGGCCGAGGCCGTCGGGGGAGGGGCCGGCGCAGCCGACGGGGTCGCGGGTCAGGATCTGCTGGACGGCGTGCACGACGTCTCGGGGGGCGGGCTCGCGGTGGCCCTCGCCGAGATGGCCGTCACCGGCGATATCGGGGTACGCGTCGAAGGAATCGACGGCCATCAAGAGCTCTTCACCGAACTCCCTTCGCGCCTCCTCGCGACGACGAGGTATCCGGACGAGCTGTGCGCCCGCGCAAAGGAGGCGGGAGTGCCCGCCGAGGTGATCGGGGTCGGCGGTGGCGACAGGTTCGTCGTCGAGGAGCTGGTGGACCTCCCGATGCACCAGCTCGCGCGCTCCTGGGTCCGTTCGCTGGCGGATCGGCTCGAACCGGTCTGACGGACGGCTGCCCTCACACCCCGCCCGATTGACGGCCGCGCAGCTCGACGAGCACCTCGTCAGGCACGCAGAGGTCTCCCTGACCCGTGCCGACGCTCAGGTCCGGCTTGACCGAGCCGTGGTGGTCCGAGCCTCCGGTCGGGACGAGGCCGTTGCGCCGTGCCACTGCGACGAGCCCGGTCCGTTCATCCGGCGTGTACCGGCCGTAGTACGCCTCCATGCCGGAGAAGCCGGCGGCGGCCAGTTCCCCAGCGACGTCGTCGAGCGTCGACATGTCCACGCCCAGCGTCAACGGGTGGGCGAGAACCGCCACACCACCCGACGTCCGGGCCGCGGCGGCAACCTCGGCGGGAGTGACACGCGCCTTGGGGATGTACGCAGGCTGCCCCTCGCCCAACCAACGGTCGAACGCGTCCGGTATGGACTCAGCGAGGCCCTGGCGGACCAGGAGCGCTGCGACGTGCGGTCGACCCACACTCTGCTCACCGACGGCTTCGGCGACGATGTCCTCGTACGTGATCGGGATGCCGAGCTCCCCGAGCCGGGCGGCGAGCCGACGGTTCCGCTCCACCCGGTCGTCCCGGAGCCGAGCGAGCTCGTCTTGCAGCGGCCCCTCCCCGTCGTCGACGAAGTACACGAGGACGTGGGCGCTCGTGCCACGGTACTTGCAGGAGACCTCGCACCCTGCGACGAGCTCGATCCCCAGCTGGTCGGCGCGGGCTCGTGCGCGCGCGATGCCCGCAAAGGTGTCGTGGTCGGTCAGCGCGACGGCGGTGCACCCCGCCGCTGCGGCGAGCTCCGGAATGCGCTCCGGCGGATCGGTGCCGTCGGAACAGGTCGAGTGGGTGTGGAGGTCGATCATGTCGCGCGCACGCTACCAACGGGGGTGTCCGACATCCCCGGTCGGCCCCGGCCGGCGACCCGCCGGCCACTCGCCACGCGACCTTGCAGAGCTCCCTGGAGCGAGCTCCCTCGCGCAGGCGGCCGGTAGAATGCGTGGGAAACCAACCGACGGTCGTCGTCGCGGTTCGCGCACGTGCGCCGCCGCGCCGACCCGCGGACGACGAGGGCGGAGCACCGGATCTTGAAGGAAGCCTGCGGGGTCTTCGGGGTGTATGCACCGGGCAGGCCGGCGTCGCACCTCACCTTCGACGGCCTCTACGCCCTTCAGCACCGGGGCCAGGAGTCCGCGGGGATGGCGGTGAGCGACGGTCGGACGATC
>JASHYA010000177.1 GCA_030043315.1 Acidimicrobiales bacterium | reverse complement strand
CCGAACCGCTCCACCCGTATCCGGTCGGCCGGCGCACCCAGCTCGACCAGCAGCTTGCTCATGCCTTCGGCGAACGTCTGCGAGCCGACGACGTAGAAGCGGTCGCGACCCTCGACGAGCGGAGCGACCTCGGCCGCAGTCAGCCGGCCGGGTGGTCGACCCCACGGCGTCGCCTCCCGGGTCAGGGCGACGAGGGCGCCCGCCGAGCGGAGCTCCTCCGCGTAGGGCAACCGGGGCATCGTGCGACCCGACACGGCGAGCCGGACGAGGGACTCCTTCCCGAGGTCGACCGCGTGACGCACCATCGAGACGAGCGGGACCACGCCGCTCCCTCCCCCGGTGCCGAGCATCGGCTCCGTGCCGTGCCAGACGAACCACCCACCGATCGGGCCGCGCACGGTCAGCCGGTCCCCGGGCACGACGACGTCAGCGAGGAACGTCGAGACCTCGCCTTCGGCGAGACGCTCGACGTAGAGCTCGACGAACGGGTCGGACGGGGCGGAGGCGACCGAGTACGAACGCTGCGCGACATACCCGTCGGGCGCGACGAGCCGGACGACGTAGTGCTGACCCGGGAAGTGGGGCACCCTTGTGGCGACGTCGAGGCGGAGCTGCACGCTGTCAGGTGACGGGTGCGCGACCTCGGCCACGATGGCCTCGTGCCAGCCGCCGGCCGGTGCAGCGGGCTCGACGGCCGCGTCGATCACGCCGGTCAGTCTCCTTGGTAGCGCTGTTCCAGCCAAGGGTCCCCAAGGTCGTGGTACCCGCGCTGCTCCCAGAACCCCGGCTCGTCGTGATCGAGAAGCGTGAGGCGGGTGACCCACTTCGCGCTCTTCCAGAAGTACAGGTGGGGGATCAGGAGACGGACGGGGCCGCCGTGCTCTGGGGCGAGCGGACGCCCTTCGTGGGTCCAGACGAGCCACGCCCTTCCGCCGGTCACGTGCTCGAGCGGGACGTTCGTCGTGTACCCGGTCGTCGACGTGGCGACCACGTGGCTCGCGGACGGGAGTGGCACAGCGGCGGAGAGGAGCAGGTCGAGGCTTACACCCGCGAAGGTCGTGCCGAGCTTCGACCAGGTCGTGACGCAGTGGATATCGCCGTCGTACTCGGAGCCGTCCATTGCCCGCAGGTCGTCCCAGCTCCAGGTGCGGGGCGATGTCACCAGGCCGTCGACGGTCATCGTCCAGGTCGCCGTGTCGATGTGCGGAGTCACCTCGGCGCTGAGGACGGGGAAGTCGGCGCCGACGTCGTACTGCCCCGGTGGGAGCCGGGGATCTCGTTGCCCCCGGCGCCTCCCGGAGAAGCCTCGCGTCGCGTCGGTCACGCGGCCGCCACTCCTGGTTTCGGCGACCGCGCGGGTCGGTCCTTCGGGCCGAGGAGCCCACGGTGCCTGGTGTCGGTGGTCATCCCCGGAGACGGTCGAGCTGGCGCCGGTCGCGCTTGGTCGGCCGGCCGCTCCCACGTGTGCGGATGAAGGGCCCTACCTCACGCGCCTCCACGGGCGGGCTGTGATCGACCAGGCAGTCGGCCGCCCGGGCAGCGCCGACGCGCTTGAGGATCGGGTCGACGACTTCGAGGATCCGGTCCCTGCCGTGGACGTGCGCGGCGACGCGGTCCCCGGGCTGGACCCTGGTGGCTGCCTTCGCGACGGCGTCGTTCACGCTCACGTGGCGGCCCCTGCACGCCTCGGTCGCCTCGGCGCGCGTCTTGAAGATCCGGACGGCCCACAGCCACTGGTCCACCCTTGCGGATTCCACGCTGACGATCCTGTCACGCCCGCTCGGCGTCTCACTCGACGAGCAGGACCGGATCGCCGTCGACGATCCGCCCTCCTTCGAGCACGGCCGCGTAGACGCCGAACAGCCCTTTGGTCCGGCGCGCGAGCTCGCGGAGGATCCCGGGAGAGAAGCCGAGGTGGGGCTGACGCATGGTCACCATCACGCAGCGCCCCGTCCGATCGGCGATCCTTACGGTGGCCCCTCCGATCCGCAGGGTGCGTCCGAGCCAGACGTCCTCAGGCTCGCCGTCGCGGGGGAGGTCGACGACGATGTTGGGCCGGAATCGGGGAACCTCCACCTCGTCGTCCGGGAGCGACCGGCGGAGCCACGAGAGGGACGACGTGCTCAGGATGTGGAGCGCCCCGTCGTCAAAGTGGGACACGCCGGTCTCCTGCTCGAGGGTGACGGCCTCACCCACGACCGAGCCGACCAGTTCGGCCGCACCGCGATCGTCGACCCTTGCGACTTCTCCCGATGGCAGCTCGATCCACGCCACGCCTTGGTCGTCGAGACGCGCCGAGATCGAGAGCAGGCCCGGCATGCGCGTGAAGCGCTGCGTCGTCTTGCCGCTCCCGATCCTGCCGTCGGCGCCGCGTACCGCCCACCCCCGATCGCCGACGATCCCCCGGAGGTCGCAGTCCACCTCGGCCAGACGTTCTCCGCCCAGAGACTTGACCGGGTAGCGCCAGAGCTCGACGACCTCGCCCAGTTTCATCGTGCACCGCTCCTTTCGAGCCGACAGCCGACATCACGATGCCACGTCATGTGAGGCTCATGAGATGGACGCCCACGTCGACGAGCGCCGAGCCGATGCGCGAGCGGATACGCCGGAGCGCGTCCCGCGCGTCGAGATCCGGCCGCCACGGGTCGGTGCGGTGCTCGAGCTCCGACGGAAGCGGAAGCTCCTGGTCGCGCTGGCGCGCGAGCGCGCCAAGAAGGTCGGGATGCATGGGAGGTCCTCGTGCTCACGAGCGGTGGAGGGGAGAGACGCTGGGCGCGCACGCTCAATGTGTGCGTGCGCAGCTGGCGAACGCCGGAAGGTTCAGCAGGTCGCCTGGAAGATGCCGGCCGGCGCCGGCATGCGAGCAGACAGGAGGTCCGCGGCGGGATTGGTGATCAAGATCTGATGTGTCATCGCGGCACCTCCTTCGACGCTCGACGGTGAACCAACATCATACCCGGGGAGTCCGAGAAATGCTAGGTCCGGCGCGTCCTTTTTGCTCCTGCGTTGCGCTCCGTGCGAGGCGAGGCGCTGCACTCCGTGCGAGACGAGACGCTGCGCTCGGTGCGAGACGAGGCGCGGGCCTCCGCTCGCTCGGTGGAAGGCGGGCCAGGCGGTGGCCCCTGGGTGGCTTTCCGGGCGGCGGGTTCGTCGGCTGACGCCACGCGGCCCCCAGGGTGCTGGGAGGTCGAGTCGGGGGAGCCACGCGGACTCTCGCTGCGGGTGCTGAGGTAGCGTTCTCCAGATGACGTTCCGACGCCTCGCGATCGCGGGCGCGCTGCTGGTCGCCGGAGCCGGGCTGGGGGCGGGGGGGTTCGCCGTCGCGAGCTCCGCCTCACCCGA
>JASHYA010000176.1 GCA_030043315.1 Acidimicrobiales bacterium | reverse complement strand
GGGGCACGTCCGAATCGCCGTCGTGCAGCCGACCGAGCGCCTGGTGCTCGTCGCCGAGCGGCTGGCCGCGTCGGGCTGGAGCTGACCGCCGTCACCTCAAAGGTCAGGTGATAGTCGTTCGCCACCTTCAGCCCCTCCCGTTTGCGCCGCTGTTTGTCCCAGTAGCGCCCCTCGGCTGACGCTGCTGCTCGAAGGGCGTGCCGGCGACGGACCACACTCCGGGGACCTCATGGTCGCGGTTGCGGGCGTCGATTCGAGGTAGGAGTCCGTTACCGAGGTCCATTCGCTGCTCCGATGCGAGCGGTATGACGTTTATACGACACTAAAGTAGACACGGGCCTGTCGAATCACACGACTGTAAGGAGCTGGTATGGCCGTACTCAGCGGGGTACTCGATGAACTGATCGACACCCATGTCATCGACTCCGGTGACCTCGCCCAGATCACCGGTGCCACCCCCCGCAGCGTCAGCCGGTGGACCACCGCCAAGGCGACGCCCCGCCGGGACGCGGAGGACCGGGTCCTCGAGCTCAAGGCGGTGGTGGACCAGTTGCGGACTGTGCTGCGCGACGAGCCAGCCCGGTTGTGGCTGCGTAGTCCCAACCCGGATCTCGATTGGCGCAAGCCGTTGGAGATGATCGCCGAGGGGCAGTACCGGCGGGTGATCGGCGCGGTTCTGGCTATGGCAGAGGGCGTAACGGCGTAGCCGGGGTGATCATCGACGCTGGACGGGTGGCCGCCACGCCGCTCGTGCCATTCGCCGGCCAAGGTTGGCGGCACCTCGGTCCCCGCCATGACCCGCTCAGTGGAGAAGGCGCACGTATTCACGGCGGCCGGTTCAACCCACCCGGCAGCTTCCCGGTGCTCTACCTCTGTCAGAGCCGCCCGTGCGCGGTTGCAGAGCTACGGAGGTTGGGTGAGCGCCAGTCCATCGGTGTCGAAGGGCTGCTCCCCAGGACGCTCTACCGCTACGAGATCGCCCTCGACCGAATCCTCGACCTCACTGATGACGTCGTCCGGGCTCAGGTCGGCCTCGGTCCGGACATTCTCACCAACCCCGACTGGAGCTCCTGCCAGGAACTCGGCTCTACCCTTCACGCTCTCGGCGCTCAAGGCGTCACCTCAGCTTCAGCTACCGGTGTCGGCGAGGTTCTCGCCGTATTCATCCAACGGATCGGCCTCGGCCGACTCGAAGCGCATCTCGCTGAGGAATGGCGCTCCGTCGACCAGGTTCACGGATGATGCCCACCCGCGCTGTCGCACTCACGGAAGGGCGAGGAGACCGGTGCGGACGGGTCCGGCGAGGTGCGAGCGGCGGAGCGTGGGTCGAGCCGCGAGACCCGCACGGGCGGCGTCTGGCGGGCGAGTGCTCATCCCGATGCCGCAGTCACCGACCCTCAGCGGAGCGACGAGCCGCAGCCGGTACGGCGCGCCGTTCGTTGGGGTCACCGACCCCCGAACGGGGCGACGTGACCAGGCGGCGGGTCGGCGAACGCGTTCAGCCGCGGTCCCGGCGTCAGTGGTGCTCGACGTTCCGGCGGTGCACGCTCACGGCGTAGTCGCCGCCCGAAACGAACGGCGCACGTTCCCAGGTGGAGAAGCGGGCCTCGAGGGTGAGTCCCACCGCGGCCGCCATCTCGTCGTAGCCGGCGACCGTGACCTTGCTCCCGAGGGAGAAGCCGGCGACGAGCCGGCCGCCCGGCGCGAGGTGTGCGGCCAGTCGCCCGACGACCGCCGCCTCGGTCCCGGGGTCGACGAAGAGCAGCACGTTGCCGGCCATCACGACGAGCTCGAACGAGCGGCCGAGGTCGAGCGTGGAGAGGTCCGCCTGCACCCAGGAGAGGCCGGGTGCCTTGCGACGTGCCGAGTCGAGCATGGCCGCGTCGAGGTCCACGCCGACGACGTCGACGCCGCGGCGTGCGAGCTCGATCGCGACGCGGCCGGTGCCGCAGCCCGCGTCGAGCACGGACGCGGGCGCGAACGAAGAGACGAACGCCGCCTCGCCGTGGACGTCGACCCCTGACGCCGCGAGCTGCTCGAAGCGGCGGTCGTAGGCGTCGCCGCGCGGCGCGTCCGTCCTCGTCCACCGGCTCTCGTGGGCCATCGGTACAGTCTGCCTGCGTGGACGACCTACACGACCTGCAGAAGCGAATCGAGGGGCTCTGGGACCGCGTCGACGACCTCTCGCCGGCGGACGCCGAGGCCGGCGAGACCGTGAACGAGGCGGTGGACCTTCTCGACCGCGGTCTGGTGCGCGTCGCGGAGACGGCGCCCGACGGGACCACCGTCGTCCACGAGTGGCTGAAGAAGTCGATCCTGCTCCTCTTCCGGCTCCGCGAGCTCGAGACCACCGAGGTCGGCCCCTTCGAGTTCGTCGACAAGCTGCCCCTCAAGCGGGACTTCGCCCGCGCGCAGGTGCGCGTGGTCCCCGGGGCGTCCGCCCGATGGGGCTCGTACCTCGCGCCGGGTGTGGTGCTCATGCCGTCGTACGTGAACGTGGGCGCGCGCGTGGGGGAGCAGACGATGGTGGACACGTGGGCGACCGTCGGCTCCTGCGCGCAGATCGGCGCGCGGGTCCACCTCTCGGGCGGCGTCGGGATCGGCGGCGTGCTCGAGCCGCCCAACGCGGTGCCCGTGGTCGTCGAGGACACAGCGCTCGTCGGCAGCCGGTCCATGGTGACCCAGGGGGCGCGGGTGGGGCGCGGCGCGGTCCTCGCGGAAGGCACCGTCTTGAACCCGGGCATCCCCGTCGTCGACGCGGAGACCGGCGAGGAGCTCGGCCGCGGCGTCGTGCCGGCGTGGTCGGTGGCGGTGCCCGCGGCGCGCCGACGGGTCTACCCCGGCGGCGAGTTCTTCATGCCGTGCGTGCTCGTCATCAAGAAGTTGGAAGAGGGGGAGCGCCACGACAAGGCGCAGCTGAACGCGCTCCTCCGAGCCCACGGGGTGTCGGCGTGACGCCGTCGCCGCCGTCGGCGTCCCCGCCGGTGCCGGCCGGCGCAGACCTCCTCGCGTCCACCGCGGAGCTCGTCGGCGTACCGTCCGTGAGCGGTCACGAGTCGGCGATCGCCGGGCGCGTCGAGCGCGAGCTCGCCGTGCACCCGTGGCTCGAGGTGACCCGCGTGGGGGACAACGTGGTCGCGAGAACGGCGCTCGGCCGGGGGCAACGGTTGCTCGTCGCCGGCCATCTCGACACCGTGCCGCCGGCAGGCGACGGGACGGCCCGCGTGGAGGACGGTGCGGTCTGGGGCGTCGGCGCCTGCGACATGAAGGGCGGCGTCGCGGTGATCCTCGACCTCGCGGCGACCCGTGCCGCGCCGCCGATCGACGTCACCTGGTGCCTGTACGCGCGCGAGGAGGTGGCGCGCGCGCAGAGCGGGCTCTTGGAGGTGTTGCACGAGCGGCCGGACCTGCTCGAGGCCGACGCCGCGGTGCTCTGCGAGCCGACCGGTGCGCGTGTGGAGGCGGGGTGCCAGGGGACGTTGCGCGCGGAGCTCCACCTCGGCGGCGTCCGCGCCCACACCGC
>JASHYA010000175.1 GCA_030043315.1 Acidimicrobiales bacterium | reverse complement strand
CCCGCCGCCTGGGCGGGCCCCCCCGGGTCGAGGGCCTTCACGACGAGCCCCTCTGCCACCCCCGAGACGCTGGCGGCCTCGGGGGAGACCGGGGCGGCGACGAGCCCCAAGTAGGCGTGGGCCACCCGGCCGGTGGCGATGATCTCGTGGGCCTCGTCGATCGCCAGATCCGCCGGGATCGCAAAGCCGAGCCCGATGCTGCCGGGCGAGGCCTCCCCAGAGCTCGTCGGGACCGTCGCCCCCGCTGACGGCATGCCGATGAAGCGGCCCGCGCAGTCGACCATCGCCCCGCCGCTGTTGCCCGGGTTGATGGGGGCGTCGGTCTGGATGGCGTCGATCAAAAGGGCCGACTGGGCGGACTCGCCGGGGACCTCGACCGTGCGATCCAAGGCGCTCACGATCCCAGAGGTGACCGTCGAGGAGAGGCCGAGCGGGGCCCCGAGGACGACGACGGGCTCACCGACCTTCACCTTCGCCGAGGTGCCGATGGCGATCGGGCGGAGCCGGCCCACCCCGGTGACCCTGATGACGGCGACGTCGGTCAACGCGTCACGCCCGACGAGGCGTGCCGGCGCAGTGCGGCCGTCGTCGAAGACGACGGTGATTGTCCCGCCGCTGGCGGCCAAGGCGATCACGTGGTTGTTCGTCAAGATGTCGCCGCCGGCGGTGATGACCTCCCCAGAGCCGGTCCCCCCCGAGCTCCCCTTGCGCACGGTGATGGTGACGACCGAGGGCAGCACGTCCCGGGCGATCGTCGTCGCCTGACAGGCGGCCGCCTGGGCCGACGACGACGACGACGGTGCCGTCGTGTCGAGGGCGTTCGCGACGAGCCCCCCGCATACCCCTGCGACGAGCGCCAGCCCCACGCCGCCTGCCAGAAGCGACCTGCGGCTCAGCACGACTCGGTCCTTGGACCCACCCTTCGGCATCGCCGGCCTCTCCACGACACGGCTCGGACAACCCCCGAGGGGGCCAAGGGTAGCTGGGGCGCCTCCGCCGATCGGTCCGGCCCGACGGAGGTGGTCGCCTCCGCGCCTTCCCCACCACAGCTGGCCAGTCGCTCCACTGGACGGTGTCACGACCCTGGCTTCCCTGCACCGACGACCCTACCGAGGTGCGGCGGATTCACGGCCAAGAAGACGCAATTACGACGATTCCAAGCCATCTGCGTTGCAAATGCGGAGCACCTGTTGGTAGGGTGCTGGCCCATGCGAACCCCACCTGCTCCGCCGACGCGCTCGGTCGCCGTGCGCTCCCACTTCCGTCTCGCCGGCCTGGCACTGGCAGCGGTCCTCATGGCGACCGGCTCGTTCGTGGCCGTGGTCGGTGCCTCCTCGGCGGGGGCAGCTCCGGCAAGGGAAGCTTCGGCGGGAGCGGCCGCCAAGGGTTCGGGCACGGTGAACGTGCTCAGCGCCGGATCGCTCGAGACGATCATGAAGACAGCCGTCGAGCCCGGGTTCCACAGCGCGACCGGCTACACGGTGAACGACTACTCCCACGGGTCGACAGCGCTGGCGCAGGACATCAAAGGTGGCGTCTACAAGGCGGACGTCTTCTGGAGCGCGTCTGCGACATCGGACAAGGCGTTGATCGGCGCCAAGAACGGCAGCTGGGTGACCTGGTACGTCACCTTTGCCACCACCACCCTCGTCCTCGGGTACGAGCCGAAGGACAAGTTTGCGTCGACAATCAAGACCGAGCCGTGGTGGCAGGTCATCACCAAGCCCGGCTTCCGGGTGGGCCGGACCAACCCGGTCACAGATCCCAAGGGGCGGCTGACCGTCGCGGCCCTGGACGCAGCGGCGAAGCAGCATCACGACGCCGCGCTGAGCGCGATCGTGGCGAAGAAGACAACGATCTTCACAGAGACAACCCTGGTCGGACGGCTGCAGGCAGGGCAGATCGACGCCGGCTTCTTCTACGCCGTCGAGGCGTCGGCGGCGCACTTCCCGACCGTGCCGCTCACGGGCATCACGGAGAAGGCCGCGTATACGCTGACCGTCGTGGCCAAGGCGCCCCACGCCGCGGCTGGCGACCTCTTCATCAAATGGATCCTGTCGCCGGCGGCCAAGAAGCTGCTCGCAGCGCACGGCCTCTTCGAGCTCAGCAAGCCGGTGCTGTCCGGCAGCCTGTCGTCGGTGCCCGCGAGCCTGAGGAAGGTCATCGGGTAATGGAACGGGGGGCCCTTCGGAGCCCCCTCCCGTGGCTCGGGGCGCTCCTCCTCGTCTACCTGGGCGGGCCGGTCGTCTACTTCCTGTACCGCCTGGCCACCACCGATGCACGCGGCTTCCACGACGCCGGGTTGTTCCCGGCGTTCTGGGTGTCGCTGCAGGGGGCCACCATCGCGACTGCCGTCGTCACGGTGCTCGGGTTGCCGCTCGCCCACTTCCTCGCCCGCCATCGAGGGCCCCTCGTCGCGGTGCTCGGGACGAGCGTGATGGTGCCGCTCGCCGTGCCACCGGTGATGAGCGGGATCCTCCTCCTCTACGTGGTCGGGCCCTACACGCCGATCGGACAGTTCTTCGACGGCCGCCTGACGACATCCCTCCTCGGGGTCGTGCTCGCCCAGTCCTTCGTGGCGGCACCCTTTCTCGTCGTCACCGCGCGGGCCGCGTTCAGCGCCGTCGACCCGACGCTGCGCGACTCGGCGGCGACGCTCGGCCACGGCCCGCTGGCGCGCTTCTACAGGGTGGAGGTGCCGGCCGCGGCGGCGGGGATCCGGGCGGGGATGGTGCTCACCTGGCTACGGGCGTTCGGCGAATACGGCGCGACCGTCGTCGTCGCCTACCACCCGTCGTCGCTCAACGTCTACACGTACATCGAGTTCGCCTCGAGCGGTCTGCCCGGGACGATCGCACCCACGGCGCTCGCCTTGGGCACGGCCGCAGTGGCGGTGGCGCTCAGCCGGCTGGTGGTCGTCCGGTACCGGCGGCGGCGGCACGATTCCGGGGCGCTGCCGGCGCCGCGTCGACCGGACCCTCCGGCACCGGCCCCGCTCCGCTTCGACCTGAGCTGGCGGCTCGGGGAGTTCCGTCTCTCGGTCGCCCACCGCGCCGAGGCTCTCCGTCTCGCCGTGCTCGGGCCGTCCGGCTCGGACAAGTCCGTGCTCCTGCGCTGCCTCGCCGGCCTGTACGGCCCAGCGCCGGGGCCAGTCGCCTACGGCGAACGACAGGTGGAGGCGGTGCCGGTCGAGCGGCGCCACATCGGCTACGTGGGCCAGGGGTTCGGGCTCTTCCCGCACTTGAACGTCTGGGAGCAGGTGCTCTTCGCCCCCGATGCCGATCCGGCCATCGCCGCCTACTGGTTGGAGGCGCTGCAGTTGACGGGACTGGAGCGACGGCTTCCCTCCGAGCTGTCGGGCGGGCAGCGCCAGAGGGTGGCCATGGCTCAGGCCCTCGCCCGCTCTCCGGACGTCTTGTTGCTCGACGAGCCGTTCTCCGCCTTGGACACTCCGGTCCGGGTGGAGTTGCGCCGGGAGTTGCGACGGCTCCAGCGCGAGGCCGGCATCTCC
>JASHYA010000022.1 GCA_030043315.1 Acidimicrobiales bacterium | reverse complement strand
GATCGCAGTGCTCACGCCTCGGCTGGTCCGGCACTTCAGAGAGGGATACTCGAACTCCTCGATCGACTCCTTCCACCAACAGCTCCACCTTCTCGAGCGCACTGGACCGAAGATCGTCGAGCCCGCGTACCGGCTCGAAGTGCCCGGTCCCGACTCCTCCGCACCGGGTCTCACCTTGGTCACTGCCGGCGGTGCCGAGGGCGTCGGCGGCGCCGGGCACGCGACACCACACCTCGTGCGCGGAATTCGCCAGAAGCAGTCGATGTGGGAGCGCCGGCGGAGCTGTCGTCGTCGGCGGGACCTCCTGCTCGGCTTGGTCGCGGTGGCCGTACTTACCGGTGGACTGGGCGCGATGCACGCGCTGCACCTCCTGTGGGCAATCACCGGCGTGTCTGCTCTCGCGATCGCCGGCTACGTCGCGCTCGTCGCGTACGCACAGATCCAGTACTCCGAGCGCGATGCGGCCCGGCCCGTGTCGTCGGGGCCGTCCGGTCTGTCCGCGGGAAGGTCACTCACCGGCCGGCCGCGGCATGCCTCGACCGCAACCTCGCCGTCGGTCGAGATTCTCGGAGCCGGATCCCGCCGTGCAGCCCGGGCCGGCTACCCGGGGGCCTGGGACGACGCCGAGCTGGTCTCGGTCGTTCCACGCCACATCGCGGGTGGCGCCTGAAGGGGCCTCTCGTTCCGCTGCAGGATCGATGCTCCATGAAGGCCACCAGTTCGGCGGGCTTTCCGGGTGCCGTCTGCGAGGCCGCTATCCTGGGAGCTGCCTCGGGGGTGTAGCTCAGCTGGTAGAGCGCTACGTTCGCAATGTAGAGGCCGAGGGTTCGAGTCCCTTCACCTCCACGAAAATTCGACAAACCAATTTGAGATGTTTCGGCAGCCGTCCATCTCTCGAACTGATGACGTCGGCCATCTCGATCAACCGCACTTTGCGGTATCTCGTCAGGTCATGTCCGAGGCGGGATGGAAAGAGATCGTCAACCGCTCGCTCGGCGAAGCTGATCCCAGCGCTGTTGGGTCGTCTCGACGGACTGCCAGTTGGTATCGACCCACTCGCGAAGATATGCGAGGGGTGGTTCGAGAGATCGGCCGAGGTCGGTCAACTCGTACAGCGTGGCCGTCTCGACACGACCGGGATCGAGTTGGCGCGTGATGAGCCCATCGCGTTCGCTGCGGCGGAGCGTCTCGGTAAGGACCTTGTGGGAGATGCCGTTGAGAACGTCGTGCAGGTCTTGGTAGCGATGGCCGCCACTCGACAGTCCCCCGAGCACCGCGACCGTCCATCATCCGGCGAGAAGTCTTAGGAAGGCTTGTGACTGGAGCCAATCGTGCTGAGGTGCGCTTATCGGCTCCGTCGAGCCCCACTGGAGGGGAGTCGGGCGGCTCCATGCCTATTCACGCGGGGTATTTCGCCGGGTTGGGTGGTCGGAGCGCCGCTTGCGCCGGTCCCGGATCACGTAGATCGGGGTGCCAATGATGGCGATGAGGATGAGGATCGGCACGATGATCCACGGTCCGATGTGAAAGTGCTTGCTGTTGTTGGCGGTGGCGGCGAGGAGGGTGGCAGCGATGAGCATTTGGTGGTGCACGGCGGTTCTTTCCTTGCAGAGGTCGGTCGCGGCGCCAACGCCCGTCTCGCCGACGGGCGTTGGCGGTGGTCGACGGGTTTTTAGGTGATGTCCCGTCGCATCGTGGTGTGGTCCGCGACCAGCGCAATGGCTACGCCGATGGCGGCGATGAGCAGTGCGGCGGCGGCGAACGATAAAGGACCGCCGCCCTTGAGCCCGTGGGCGGGTCCGAACGCGGCCCCGCCGAGCTTGGCCCCGGCGAGCGTGGTCGCTGCGGTGTAGGGCAGGTAGGGCCGGACGGAGGTGTAGAGGCCGCCGATGACCGACTCGATGATGATGGCCCACACGAAGATCCCGATCACGGTGGCGAGTTGCGAGCGGACTAACGAGCCGAGGGCGACACCGAGCCCGGCGAGCAGGGCGGCACCCACGACCGCCCCGGCAACATGCCCGATGAGGGACCCGGCGGAGAGCGCGACGCGATCGCCGTGGGCGGCGACGAAGACGAGCCCGACGCCGGTGGAGACGATCCCGGCGACCAGCCCGAACAGCGACCCGACGCTGATCGCGGCGACGGCTTTGGCGGTGAGCACCCGCGCCCGTCTCGGGGTGGCCAGGTACGTCAGGGTGGCGGTGGAGTGACGGAACTCGCCGTTGGCCACGATAGAGCCGAGCACGGCGGCTAGGAGCATGGCGAAGCCAGTGACGGTGGTCACGGTGCGCAGCCCATCGGCAGTGGAGATGGGAGCCACGCCGGTGCCGCTCGCACCCGCCCGGTTGTTCTCCAGTAAGGAGAACAGGGCGGTGAGGGCGACAGCAACGGCGGCCAACCCGTAGGTGAGGCGCATGGTGGTGAGCTTGAGCAACTCGGTGCGGATGAGCCGGGTCATGAGGTCACCTCGGTTCGCTCGGCGTTTGCGGTGAGGCGGAGGAAGATGTCCTCAAGGTCGGGGGCTTCGGTAGTGGTCTCAAAGATCGGGATGGCGTGTTCGGCGGCCACGGTGCCGATCTGCTCAGTGGTGGCGCCGGTGATCTCCACGCGGTCGGTGGCGATGACGGTGGCGCTGGCACCCTGGACCGTGAGCAGGTCGGCCAGGTCGGCGGCTCTGGGCGTGCGGACACGCACGGCGTGGGTGCCTCCGGTGAGATCAGCGAGGGTGGACTCGGTGACGAGCCGACCCCGGTCCAAGATGACGACGCTGTCGACGGTCTGGGCGACCTCGGCCAGGATGTGGCTGGACACGAGGACGGTCCGCCCTTCGCCGGCCAGGCGGCGCAGCAGCGTGCGCAGCCAATGGACGCCCTCGGGATCGAGACCGTTGGCGGGTTCGTCGAGGACGAGGATCTCCGGGTCGCACACCAGGGCAGTGGCAAGCGCAAGCCGTTGGCGCATCCCAAGGGAGAACTGCCCGACCCGGCGATCGGCGGCTTCGGTCAGATCGACGACGTCGAGCACCTCGTCGACCCGCTCGGGTGCGGCGCCGCCGACGAAGGCGGCGATGCGGAGGTGGTTGCGGGCGCTGCGACCGGGATAGGCGAGGGACGATTCCAGGGCCGCTCCCACGACATGCAGGGGATCGACCAGGTCGGTGTAGCGGCGCCCGTTGATGGTCGCGGTCCCGGAGGTGGGGGTGACGAGGCCGAGGAGCATGCGCAGCGTGGTGGTCTTGCCGGCGCCGTTGGGGCCGAGGAACCCGACGACGCGGCCCCGCTCGACGGTGAAGGTGACGTGGTCGACGGCGGTCAGGCCGGCGAAGCGCTTGGTGAGCCCATCGACCTCGATCACCGCCACGCCGACCTCGTGGGGTCACGCGTATTGCTGTAGTGGTCCATGACGACGATGGTGACGGCTCGGGCCCGTCAAGTCGTCAGGCGGGGAGCGGCTTGTCGGCTACGCCCACGGGCGTAGTTGACGCCGTTGGGCTACGTCGGTTGACGCAGTCCAAGGGCCGCTTGTGGGCCGATTCGGTGGTGCTATCGGGTCGGTACGTTGAGCGACGATGGACGACGTGGACCACCCAGCCCCCCGCCTCGGCCGGCTCCCAGGTTGGCTGGACGCGCTCGACTGGCGCCGCGACCTGGCCCTGCCGGCCGTGCTGCTGGTGGTACAGCTGGCCGGCGCGGCGGCGACCGTGGCCGGCCACCACGGCCCGACCGAACACCTCGGTCCTGCCGACTGGGTCCTGTTGGTTGTCGGCCCGCTGGCGCTGGTGTTCCGGCGCCGCTGGCCCGTTGCTGTGCTGTGGGTGGCGTTCGCGGCGACCCTCGCCCCTTCGGGGGCGTGGTCGGCCAATCTCAGCCTCATCGTGGCGTTCTTCCTTACCGCCACGTCCGGCCATCGCCGTGCCGCCTGGGTGGTGATCGTGGGCGGCTACCTCTCCTCGGTTTGGCTCGTCCCCCTCGTCTACGGCAACTCGGTCCGGTCGCTCACCTCCGCTCTGGCCCTGGCGGGGTGGCTGGCCGTGCTGGTGATCGCCGCTGAGGTCGTCCGTCTGCGCCGGGAGCGGACCGTCGAGACCCGAGCCGCCCGAGCCCTCGAGGCCCAACGCCGGGCCAGTGAGGAACGGCTACAGATGGCCCGAGACCTCCACGACGTGATCGGCCACAACATCTCGCTCATCAACGTCCAAGCCGGCGTCGGACTCGATCTCATGGACACCCACCCCGAGCAGGCCCGCGCCGCACTCGCCGCCATCAAGACGGTCTCCAAGGACGCCCTCGACGAACTGCGCACCATGCTCGGCGCCCTCCGCCAAGGCGACGAGGACGCCCCAAGAGCCCCCGCGCCCGGCCTCGACCGCCTCGACGAGCTCGTGGAGTTGACCCGTGCCGCGGGGATCCCGGTCACGGTGCAGACCGCCGGCGAGGCCCGACCGTTGCCCGCCGCGGTCGACCTAGCCGCCTACCGCATCGTGCAAGAGTCCCTAACCAACGTGGCCCGCCACGCCGGTCCGGCCACGGCCACCGTGCGCCTGACCTACGGCCCTGACAGGCTCGACGTCGAGATCCGAGATGACGGCCACGCCCCAGCCACTAATGGGTCCTTCCCGGGGTCCGGGAGTGGGATCGACGGGATGCGTCAGCGCGCCGATGCTCTCGGCGGACGGCTGGAGGCTGGTCGCTGCTCAGGCGGGGGGTTCGTCGTGACTGCGCGCCTCCCGCTCGGAGGGCGATCGTGATCCGGGTCTTGCTCGTTGACGACCAGGCCCTCGTCCGCGGCGGGTTCCGATCCCTCCTCGACGCCCGGGATGACATTGAAGTCGTCGGCGAGGCAGCTGACGGCCATAAGGCCGTGTCCCTCGCGAAGACCCTCGCGCCCGACGTCGTGC
>JASHYA010000021.1 GCA_030043315.1 Acidimicrobiales bacterium | reverse complement strand
TGCCGTCGGTCGCCTCGACCGCAGACTCGTCTGCTGCTTGAGGCTCCGCAATGGGGGATGCCACCTGGCCATTGTCGAGAGTGTCCTGTTGGGCTTGTGGAGGAGTGATGTCCATCAAGAGCCTCCCTTCTCGGGTCGATTCCGTCATCTGTCGACTGGTGGGTCCGGTTACGGTCCGTCGATGCAGATGTCGAAGGACGGCGCGGTAACGCAGCAGCTGAGTGGAGCGGGCATCCCCAGGGACACCGTCGGTTGATCGCCTCGAGGAGTCGTCCCACGGGGGGGCCGTGCCCGACTCGCCTCTTGCAACCGTCTTCGTGCCACTCTCTGAGAGTGCGCCCTCCACGATCGTGTGGGAGCCCGAGGCCGGCCCGGCACAGATGGGCAGAGGTGCTCGTGCCCTCGACCCTCCCCCAGGCTCCTTTGCCACAGCGTGAGTGACGCGCGGCGAACGGCGCATCGGGAGAACCCCCCATTTTTTGCGCGCCGACCGTTGGAACCGCAGAAGCCGTTCACCGCGAGCCAGTGCTCCGCGGAAGACGAGATTGCCTGCACGGCGCACGGTCTCCCAGAGGCCGCGCAGAATTCGGCGGACCAGCAGGCTGACGATTGAGGCCAAGCCCATCCGAGAGGGTGAGTTCGCGGACCCCATCGTCGGTAGTCACCCTCCCTTTGCATTGCGAGGGAACGATGCTGGACCTCTCGCTCGGCAAGATGCTCGACCTCGGGCACAGCTACACGGGCATTGAGCATTTGGTCCTGGGGCTCTTCGGAAGCGACCGTGTCGCCGTGTGGGTGCTCGCCACATCGGCGCAGATCGAGGGCACAATCGGTAGAAGGAGCGCATGACGTGTCGGACGCCGCGAGCCCCCCGCCAGATTGAAGCCAGAGAGGCGACTCCGACGGCTCGAGCGCGACATGCACTACGGCCCGGGTTGCCTCGAGGTCTTCGAGGCTGGCTGAGGGACGGATAGTGATGGGTTGCCCGGCTCATCGGACCGGAATCCTTGTGAAGTTGGGGTAGCCAGCTCCGGGGAGTCGTCGTTGCCGTAGCGAGAGCTGTCCACCGCCTCGCTGCGCGTGCAGGTCTGGTGGACGAACCTCCGCCACATGCGCGGTCTCCTTCCCTGCCGTCCAGGCGCTCGACGGCAGCCCTTCGTCTACGTGTGCTGTTCGATGCAGTGCACGCGAGTGGGCGCGGGAAAAATTCTGTTGAGAACAGGATGCCCCATGGGAACTAAGCCCCACCCCACGCAGTCAGTATGCGCCTCGACTCGTTGATGGGCAAGCGAGATGTATGTGACTGCAGCAAACGTCTCTGGCAGAAACTTTCTCAGGTTCCCGCCCGCTTCGAGGCCGCAGGTGCGACAGCCGGCATCGGCTGGACACCGGGGCACAAGGTGATGATCGCCCGCGGGGACGGCTTCACCGACGGGATCGCCGGGGCAGTCCTCGACAGCCCGCGCAACACCGCCACAGTCGCATCCGGCACCCGCCCGCTGCCTTTGACCGGGAGCCCGACAACGGTCGGCACCACCCTCGCGACATTCCTGAAGGTCACAGGCCAGACAGGGATCGGAAAGACAACGGCCAAGACGATCACGCCCTCAGGGTCTTGGGCGGCCCGCTCGCCGTCAGCACAGCCGTCGTCACCCAGTTGGAGACAGACCTCGCCCACTGAACCACGAGTAGGTCCACGAGGCCCGCTGATTGGCACACACAGGTCGTGTGTATGTGCTACCCCGCTCTCAATCTCTCCTGCGGTTCGGTGGTGCCCGCGTCGCCGAGCAGGATGACGAGCTTGGCGCCCGGTCGCTTCCTCTGCGCGCCGGTCCAGCTGGTTGTCGCCAATCGGTCCAGATTGCGAGGAAAGTGCACAGACCTATGGCAGACTCGGCCGCCATGCCCAGTGATGACGTCCTCAACTGGCCAGTCTTTCGCCTCCTCGACGCATACCGCGCACGAGTGCTGAGTCCCGTCGAGTACGTCGAGCGGTGCCTCGACCGCATCACTGCCGTGAATGGTGCAGTCAACGCTATCGGTGACGTGTACGCGGACGAGGCGCTCGATGCGGCCCGAGTATCCGAGGCGCGATGGCGGGAAGGCAGACCTCGGGCTCTCGAAGGCGTCCCGGTTGCCGTGAAGGACGAGGCGTCGATCTCCGGTAAGCGGGTGACGTACGGCTCGCTTCTGTACGAGAACCACGTCGCCGTCGAGACCGAGCCCATGGTTCGGCGGCTCATCGATGCTGGAGCAATTGTCCACGCGCGCACCCTCACCCCGGAGTTCTCGATCGCCTTCTTCACTCACAGCCGACTCTGGGGGGTCACTCGCAACCCTTGGAACCTCGACTACGACGTGGGCGGGAGCAGTGGGGGATCGGCGGCCGCACTGGCGAGCGGGATGACGTCGGCGGCGACGGGGTCGGACATCGGTGGCTCTATTCGCGTGCCTGCCTCCGCCTGCGGTGTCGTCGGCTACAAGCCGCCACACGGCAGGGTCCCGATCCCCGGTCTGTACGGCCTCGACGACTGGTGCCATCAGGGCCCTCTCGCTCGATGCGTTGAGGACGCCGCGTTGCTCGTGGACGTGATGTCCGGACCGGATCCGTGCGACCACACCTCCCTGCGTGATCCGGTGCTTCTCGGGCGCCCTCGTGGCGACGTCAACGGGTTACGCGTCGCCGTGTCGGTGGACCTTGGCGACTGGCCAGTCGTCGAGGAAGTCCGGGAGGCGGTCATCTGTGCCGCGCAGACGCTCGAGCGCGCGGGTGCCGTTGTCGATTACGTGGATCTCGTGGTCGAACGCGATCTGTTGCTTAGAGCGAGTGATGTGCACTACCGCAGTGGTTTCGCGGGCGATGTCGCTGACGATATCCTCGGTCGCGAGGACCTCGTGTGCCCGTACACGCGCAACTGGCTTGAGCTCGTCTCCCGGACTCCCGACAGCTTCCTCGAAGGACAGCGTATCGAGGTGGAGATTTGCCGTCGCGTTGATTCGCTTCTTCAAGATTACGACGTGCTGCTCACTGCCACGATGGCCGTCCCTGCCTTCGCTGCCGGCGTCGACTACACCCTTGAGCCGTTCAGGATCGGCGATACAGAGTTCGACACGTTCCACGACCTCTGCCTCACCGAGGTCTTCAACGTCACGAACCGATGTCCGGTGCTCACCGTGCCGGCGGGGCGGAGCCGCGAGTCAGTTCCCATCGGGGTTCAGATCGTCGGTCGCACCTACCTCGATGCTCCGGTCTTTGAGGTCGGGATGGCACTCCAAGAGGCGCTCGCACTTCCGACGGTGTCCGGACTCGCCTCAGGGCTGATGTCGACGTAGGGCGTCCTTGGAGAGCGACCTATGAATCAGTCGTCCTCGTGGAATTTCGGGTTACTCACCGACTCCACAGTTGGCTTGTCGGATCGGAGCAGGGCTTGAACGGTGGAGTACGTGACGGCGGGACGTGGTGGGGAATTTGATCGAGCGGCGTCACCGGAGGCAAGGGCAGCGGCGAGGGCGGCGCGGTAGAGCGCTGAGCCCGTGCTTACCCGGGCGGCAGCGGTGTCGCGCAGATCGAGGCCCGGTTGCCACAAGATGTTGAGGGGCAGGCCCAGTTGGGCGACTGCTTCGACTCCGCCGGGGTCCGTGAGGCCTGGGACGAATAGACCGTGCGCTCCTGCATCGCGGTAGGCCTTGCCGCGCTCGAGCGCCTCCGCAAGGTTGTGGTGTCCGGACCAGAACTCATCGACGCGGGCGTTGAGAAAGACGCGATCATTGACCGCACGCACGGCTGCGACGATGGCTCCGTGCGCGGCCGCGGTTCGGTCGGCGTCCTCCAGATTGACGCCCGCAACACCGAGGACAGCGAGCTCGCTGACGAGCCGGCTCACGACCGAGGGCTCATCGCTGTAACCGCTCTCGAGGTCGATCGTGAGTGGCACCTGGAGGCGGCCTTGAAGGCGGGTGGCCAGCTCGGTCGTGAGCTCGCGCCCGAGGCCTGCTCCGTCTGGGAGGCCAGCCGCGGCCGTGATACCGAGGCTGGTGGTGCCGATCGCCGGATGGCCTGCCGCGGCGAGGGCCAGGGCCGAGCAGACATCCCAGGCATTGACGAGCACCAACGGTTTGCCGGGCACGTGCAGGGCGGCAAAGGCCTCGAAGGTGTTCATCGCGCTCGCCGTTGCATGAGGAGATGAGCAGGTAACCGGAGGTTCGGCCGTCCGAGATCGGGTCCACGCTCGAGGACTTCGTGTCCGGCGAGAGCGGTCACCATACCCCTGGCCAGGGCGAGGGCGTGCGACATGCCGGGGCAGGCGTGAGGGCCGGACCCATACGGCATGGCGGTCAGGTCGATCCAGCCGACGCCTTCGCGCCTGGTGCGTAACACGGGCACGGCCGCCTCGAGCGGGGTGCGTGTTGTCAGGTTGATCACGGCGAGCGCCGCAGTGGCATCGCGGCACTGGAACAGGATGCTCGTACGGGCGATGTCGGGCAGCGTTCTGGAGACGACGCCCCGGTCGCAGAGCAACGTGATCTCGCCGCTCACGTCGTCGCAGCCGAGCCGCTCGGCGAGCACGGTTACGGGCAGGCTGGTGAGGATCGGCATTACGTCGAGGCGGTCTTCGAGCAACGCGAGGGTACGCCTGTACGCCGCGGCTTCGAGACCGTCGGGCGATGGCAACACCGCGAGCAACTCGTCGCGACGCACCTTGTGCTCGGGATCGTTGCTGAAGCGAGCCATCTGTGCCAAGTATGGGTGTGGGTTCGCTGGTACCGGAAGCTCGAGGTATTGCTTGGTCTCGGTGGGCATCACCACCGGCAAGCTAGGTACGAAGTATTTCGGCCAGCGCCGAATTGTTCTGCACATCTTCCCGTGTTCGGTCACTTCCGGTGAGCCTGGGGAGTGCGCAATTGCCTGCCTCGGTGATCACGATCGAGCGCGGTTGTCGGCCGCGCCGGATCCAGCGCCGGTCGATAAGGACCTGAAACAGTGCCGCCCCGAGGCCTCCTGCAAGGTGGTGGCGCCGTTCCGTCCAGTCGAGGCAGGTTCGCACCAGCGGCCGGCCTGAACGTTCGAGCATGGACACGTCGACGCCGAGACTCTGGAAGAGCCCTCTGCCCTGGACGGTGATCGTGACCAGATCGACGCTCAACATCAGATGGCCGCTCGTGACGAGCCCCTCGTAGAGCTCCACGGCCACCTGCCCCGCCAGGTGGTCGTAGCACGACCGCGCGTGGGCGAGCGCGGGCGGGACCTTTGAGAAGTGACGGCGACTTCCGGGGGTGGACAGCTGAACGCCGCCGAGCGTCTCCACGAGTTGCGCGACGTAGTTGTCGGCGAGACGAAAGTAACGGTGGCGGCCCTGTGCCTCGACAACGACGAGCCCAGCATCGTGCAGGCGGGACAAATGCTCGCTTGCGGTAGAGCGAGCGATCGTGGCGTGGTGTGCGAGTTCGGTCACCGTCCAGGCCCGCCCGTCCATCAACGCGACCAGCAGCGTCGATCTGCTCTGGTCGGCCAAGAGCGACCCGAGCTCGGCCAATGCGGCAACGGACATCGCGCTAAGCGTACTGGCCGACGTTTCGGCGCGGACCGAAGAGTAACGTCCTCGCATTCCTGGCGGTGATCGCTCTACCTGCCGCTGCTAGAAGTCGGTTGCTCAGGCGTCACGTAGTTGGAGGACCAACCAGCCGATGAACATCGCACCGGCTGCCCTGCCGCAGGGACGCCGAGCCCCGACCAAGGCTGGATCGGGATGGTGCCGAGGTCCTTGGTCGCCTGGATAGCCAGTCCTGCAGGCATTGGACCGATGGCCGCGTAGCGTCGCTGCCACGTGGTGTTCCCTGGCACCTTGGCAAGGAGCAGAAAGAGGTAGAGAAGGCGCCGCGCGCTTGCCACTGCAGCGGCCGGACTTCGAAGGGATGCGGCGATCCCAAGACCCGACAGAGCCATCAAGGTGAAGGTAGGGCACAGTGCCGAGCGCGGCTCGCAACGTCGCCAACATTGTCGAGGGACAACGGCGCAAACCCGTGCGCAACCGTGAAGCCACTTGAAGGAAGGATGAACCTCCCGGCGAGGATGCTTCCTACCGGAAGGTCTCACCTCCGCGATGGGACTGATGGGTCGAAGTTGGTGCGGTGCTGCCCCGCCCTAGGGCTAGCGTGACCCCGGCACCACATCTGCGGACGGTCTTTGGGTGGATCGCCTGTCAGCGGGGGTGGCCACTGGCTTGAGTTCCAGACGAGTGAGGAGGTCAATCCCGCGATGTCCGAACTGCCGTTGGCCAACATGATCACCCTCGGAGTGCAGGATGTCGCTGCCGAGCGGGATTTCTATCGAAACCTCGGTTGGCCGCAGGTGTTCGACTCCGACGACTTCGTCGTCTTCGAGCTGCGCGGAGCAGTTCTGGCTCTGTTCCCGGTCGAGAAGCTCGCCATCGATGCCCGTTCCCGGCCCGAGGTCCATGGCGGTGGAATCCGCTGCAGCGTGATCATCAACGTGGCGGCGCCGGGTGACGTGGACGCACTGGTCGAGCGGGCGCGTCGTGCGGGGGCCAAGATCACGAAGGAGCCCGTCGAGGCCGAGTTCTTCAGCGGTCGCGACGCCTACTTTGCCGATCCCGAGGGCCATTTCTGGGAGGTCGCTTACGCGCCGCCGGACAACCCGATCCTGGATGTCGTCCGGCGGGCTGCCGGCGTCGTCGGTTGAGGTGAACCGTGGCTCGAGCCACGGTGCGACATCGGTATCGAGCGGTTCCGGGCGATTTTCCGGTTGATCACCTTCTGGTGTGTGGGGTCAGTCGTGGGCGAGGTCGCGCTCATCGAACCAGACAAGCGCGGCCAGCATCAGGGCAGCGCCGATCACGACCATCACGATCGCGGCGACGGCACGGAACGGCTCGGTCGGGACGGCGGCGACGTGCGCGAAGGGCGTGACGTCGAGCAGCCACTGCGGAGCGGCCAGCAGTGATCCGACAATCTGCCAGAGGAACGCCACCGCGAGCAGGCCGTAGCTGATCACCTGGCCGATCCGAGGCACGGTCGCATAGGCGAGGGTGGCGATGCCGAGGAACAGGATCGTCACGGGCAAGGTGTTGGCGCCGGCTTCGAGCAGATGTGGCAGTGAGACATGGGCGCTGCCGGTGCTGGCGCCGGCCCACGCGAGCAGGCCCGCGGTGAGTGCCAGCGCGGTGGCAGCGACTGCCGCGAGGCCGAGGCGGCCGGCGAGCCAGCGCCGGCGGCCGACCGGAAGAGCGAGGAGGGTTTCGAGTCGGCCTTCCGCCTCCTCCTGGCCCGCCGCGCCGACCTGGCCGCAGACGAACGCGCAGACGGCCACGGCGACGAATATGAAGATGAACGCGAGGTAACCGGTTGGGCTGGTGATCGCGCCCGAGCCGAGCTTGGCGAGATCCTTGTCGAGGCTCTTGCTGATGTCCGCCGGGGAGATGCTCTTGGCGACCGTCCCCAGGATGAACAAGAAGACGCCGACGCTCATCGCCCAGGCGATCAGCACCCCCTGCTGTTCGCGCACCGCCTGAGCGGTCGTGGAGTGCAGGAGCCTGGTGCGGGCGTCGGCGGTGTCGTGGGAGGACAGCACGCCGGTGCCGATGTCGCGCGTGGCGGCGAGACGTGCCGCAAGTGCGAGCAGCAAGAGGGTGGCAAGTGCGGGAGCGAGCAGGACCACCGGTTGTGCGCCGGCGAAGGGGCGTAGCTGCTCGGCCCATCCGAGCGGCGTCACCCAGCGCAGCCAGCCGAGGCCGTTCAAGCTGTCGGCGAGGACGCGCAGCAGGAACAGGACAGCTATGAGGACTCCTCCGAGCAGCGACGCCGTCCGGTGGTCGGGCGCAAGCTGAGCGGCCAAGACCCCGATGCCGGCACAGACCGGGATCACGGACACGGTCGCAAGCGCGAGGTAGGCGGCACCGCCCGCCGGCAGGCCCCCGAGCACCAGTCCTGCGAACTCGGCGACCCACAGCAGCGCGATCCCGATCCCGATCGCCGCGAGCGCGGCGGTGCCGACGGTCCTCTTGGACACCGGACCTGCCAGTACCGTCTCCAGTCGGCCCGAGTCCTCTTCCGCCCTGGTCGCTCGGACCGCTGCCACCAGCCCGTACCCCGCGGCGGCGATGGCGAGCACCCCGCCGACCCTCCACGCCGTGTATCCGCTGACGCTGGCGAGGTGGTGAGGGAGGCCGAACAGCAGCCGCAAGCCCCTGTTGGTCTCGAAGCTGTCGGCGAACGCCTGACGCTGTGACGCGGTCGGATAGGCGCTGCGATAGCCCCGAGGCTGGATGTAGGCGTAGAGGGCGAACACGTAGACGAACACGATCGTCCTGATCCGTGCGTCGAGGAACGCGCGCCGAGTCAGCAGGACCCAGGCGCTGGTCGTGATGCCGCCCTGTCGCCTCGTGAGCTCAGGTCCCGTCGCCGTGTCAAGAGGGGACATGCTCAGGCGACGTGTCGTACTGGTGCAGGAAGATCTCCTCCAGCGAAGTCTCGCGGCTTCGGATGGTCGCGACCTGGTGGCCTGCGAGCGCGTCGATCAGCGGCCCGGCCGAGCCAGCCAGCTCGAACCGAAGCGTCTGCGGACCGGTGCGCGTCGCGTGCACTCCCTGCAGCGGCGCGAGTTCGGGCAGCGGACCCGAAAACGTCACGTCGACCGTTTGGGCGCTCAGGTGACGCAATTCGGCCAGCGTGCCCTGCTCGACCAATCGCCCGTCGCGCAGGATCCCGACGCGGTCACAGAGGGCCTCGACCTCGCTCAGGATGTGCGAGGACAGGAACACCGTCTGGCCGCGTGCCTTCGCCTCCTGAACACACTCGCGAAAGACCATCTCCATCAGCGGGTCCAGGCCACTGGTCGGCTCGTCCAGCACCAGCAGCTCGGCGCGCGTCGCGAGTGCGGCGACCAGCTGCACCTTCTGACGGTTGCCCTTCGACAGCGCCCTGACCTTCTTGCGCTCGTCCAGCTCGAACTGTTCGATCAGCCGATCCCGGTAGGCAAGGTCGACCCGTGGTGATTGGATGGACGGTACGCCGGAGGTCGAGGCTCGCAGCTTCCCGAGGAAGTCCAGCGTCTCACCCGCGGTCAGCGATGGCCATAAGAACGGCTCGGCCGACACGTAGGCGACGCGCCGGTGCGCCGCGACCCGGTCACGCCAAGCATCGACGCCGAACAGCTCTGCCCGGCCCGCGCTTGGACGGTGCAAGCCCAACAACAGTCGGATCGTGGTCGTCTTGCCGGACCCGTTGGGACCGAGGTATCCGTACACCTCGCCCTGCTCGATCTCCAGATCGAGCGAGTCCAACGCCAGGGTGGCGCCGTAACGCTTGCTCAGCCCGTGCGTGCGGATCGCGGTCCCCATGCGCCAGACCATATATGTCCGTCAGAAAGTCATGAAATGGTCAAATGTGTCGAGTTCCTCGACGCCGGGATACCGAACTGCGTGCGTGCTGGTGTCCCCGAACCGCGGTCGCGCCGTCTCGGCGAACCGTGGTCGTTGTGCGTCCCGGGAAGGAACGAAGACGGGGAGCAGTGCCTGACGTCTGCGCGCTTCGCTACGGGACCTCGTGTGCGAGCTGCGGCCGGATCCCGAGCTGCGCGTGGTCGGCGGCGACCGTCCCGGCGATCCATCCCCCGCTGTCGGTAGCGCTGACGCGATACGTCCCCAGATGAGGGAACAGCTCGTCGATCGTGTCGTCGGCTGCCGACGATCGCGAGGCCAGCACGGGCAGCAGGCCGTCGCCGTACGCCGCGACCCCCTCCACGACGCTCGTTTCGCCTGCCTCGCGGAGACGGTGACCGATCCGGACGGCGAACGCAACGAGGAACGAATGCCGGAACGCGCGCGTCCGGGACCGTCCGAACGAATCGGTCTTGGGCCCGGCGGCGGTCATCCGCGCAGTGGCTTGCACCAGGAGCGAGGTGAAGAGGGTCTCCACGGTGTCCAGGTCGTCGTCGTGACCGGCCACGACCGCGAGCTCCTCCAATTTCGTGATCACCGAGCGGCAGCGGTTGGCGGTGGCGACGGCTTGAAGCAGCTGAGCCTTGGCGGAGAGGTACGGATTCTCGAGCCAGATCCGCCGGACGGCCACCGACGATCGCCGCCGCGCCGAGTCCTTTGTGCCGAGCGCGGCCCCGTCGATGCTGTGGCGGGCCAGCAGCTCCTGCGCCTTCGCGGTGAACGCGTCGGCTTCTCCGGGGAACTCGGTCGACTCCGCCTTCCAGAGGAGGTGGCGCACCTTCTCCAGCATCCGCGCCTTGGCCGAGGTGTCCGCTCGCTGTCCGGCCGAGCCGTCTCCGGCTCGGCACTCCGGTAACGCAGGCAGGTGGGAGAGGAGCCCGACGATCTTCACGGCCACGGCGACGTCGGATGCCCATGTCGCGCCGGTCTCGTCGAGCCGCCACCGGGGCGCGGTCATCGTGGACGCCTCGTCGGCCCATTGCGGATCGGTACCGTCGCCTCCATGCCGATGCCAGGTCTGTCGGATCATCGCAGCGGTGATGTCCCCAGCCCTGGCCCCGATACGGCGGCGGACCTGCCGGACGATCTCGCCCGGCCGCCAGTGGCCGGCGGCCACCACACGGATCGACTCCTCCAGCTCTCTGTGGAGGTCCCGGGCTACCGCGTTCCGGCCGCCGACGATCGACGCCCCCGTCACCAGGAGCCCGATCCGCTCGTCGGCGTCGTCCATCCGTGGAAGGCGGCCTCGGCCGACTCGCCAATCGCTTGGGTGGCCATGAGCTCCTGGGCCATGGATGTCCAGGTGGCCTGCTGTGCCCGCCCTCCGCTCCGGCCCGCTCGGTGCTGGCGGTCCTGCCGGGACTTCTTCATCTGTCGTCGCTGCCGGTTGTGCATTCCCATGAGGACGACGCTCACACCGAACGCTGACATCGGTGCCGGACGGTGGAAGGTGGCCGAGGTGGTGGTTGGTCGCCTCGGTGCCGCGGGCAACCGCCGGGCTGCCACCTGAACAGGTCCCTACCGGGCTCGTTGTTCGTATCCGTGCAGTCGTACATGGGACACCCTCTCGACGTGTCGTGCGGGTCGAGGAGAAACGGTCGGGGCCCCTACGAAGAGCGCGACTGGGTGGTGGTGGCCAAGCGAAGTAGACCTAGCTCCACTGCTTCGGCCACACGACGTGCGGCACACTGGTGAGATGCGACATCGGCCCCTCCCCTCCACCCGGGGGAACCCTCGGGGGACCCAATGGCCGTGGCGTCCGCCCGGCGGCGCCCGCGGCCGGTGACCACCATGAACGACGCGCTCGGCACGATGCCTGAAGGGCCAGCCGCATGGACGAGGAGGTGGATCGCGCGGCGCCTCTTTGCCATCGGCATCGTGATCGCACTGGTTCTCACCGTCGTCTGGGCCACGACTCCTGTCGCGTACTTCTGGCCGGGCTGGATCTTCTTTGCCGTCCTGTTCCCGTCAGCGATGACCTGGAGCGTGCGCCTGGCCCTGCGTGCGAAGGTCCGTCGCCCGCTGGCCGTCCATGCCGCCGTGTCGTTCGTGATCTCCGCCGCGCTCGTCGCGATCTGGCTGTTGTCCAGCCACCGGATCTTCTGGCCGATCTGGCCGATGCTCGGGCTCGTGATCGTGTTCGCCGCGCACGCGTTGTTCGCTCCGTCGGGATCTACGTGGCGAGAGAAGGCCTTGGCGGAACGAGTCGACGTCCTGACTCGTTCCCGCAGGGGCGCCCTCGACGTGCATGTCGCAGAGATGCGGCGGGTCGAACGCGATCTGCACGACGGAGCCCAGGCGCGCCTGGTGTCGCTCGGCATGAGCTTGGGGATGGCGGACGAGTTGCTGGACTCCGACCCTGCTGGGGCACATCGCCAACTTGCCGAGGCGCGCCGCGCGGCCGGCGACGCTCTCGCCGATCTGCGTGCCCTCGTCAAGGGGATCATGCCGCCGGTCCTCGCCGACCGGGGCTTGGCCGGTGCCGTCTATGCGCTGGTCGTCGCCAGCCCGTTGCCGGTCGAGGTGACCATGGAGCTTCCCGCCGAGCGGTTGCCGGCACCGGTCGAGTCGGCGGCGTACTTCGCCATCGCCGAGGCACTCACCAACGTCATCAAGCACAGTGGGGCGAGTTTCGCCTGGGTGGTAGTGATGCAGGCGAACGGGGTGCTCTCGATGACCGTGGGGGACGATGGCCACGGAGGCGCCGACCCCGGCCAAGGGAGCGGTCTGCGCGGCATCCAACACCGCCTGGAAGCATTCGACGGCACGATGCAGCTCTCGAGCCCATCCGGTGGCCCCACCGTGGTGACCATGGAGGTGCCGTGCGAGCTGTCATCGCCGAAGACCTAGCCCTCTTGAGGGACGGGCTGATCCGGCTGCTGACCGCCCACGATGTCGAAGTGGTGGCGGCGGTGGGTGACGGCCCGTCGATCGTCGGGGCATTGCTCGACCATCGACCTGACGTCGCGGTGGTCGACGTGCGACTGCCGCCGACGTTCACCAACGAAGGCCTGCTGGCCGCGATCGAAGCCCGGAAGCGGTTGCCCGGCCTTCCGGTCGTGGTGCTCTCCCAGTACGTGGAGCCCCTCTATGCACGCGAGCTGCTGTCGGACAGAGGAGGCGGTCTCGGTTACCTGCTCAAGGACCGGGTCATGGACGTCGGCACGTTCGTGGAGTCGGTCCGCCGTGTGGCGGCCGGCGGAACGGTCATGGATCCCGAGGTCGTCTCCCAACTGTTCGAGAAGCGGGCGAGAGACGAACAGATCGGTCGGCTCACCCCGCGCGAGCGGGAGGTGCTGGCGCTCGTGGCCGAAGGGCGCTCGAACGCCGCGGTGGCCGACCACCTCGTCGTCTCGGAGAAGGCGGTCAGCAAGCACATCGCCAACATCTTTTTGAAGCTCGACCTTGCGCCGTCAGAGGACGACAACCGCCGGGTGATGGCCGTGCTCGCCTACCTCGATTCGTAGCGCACTTGGGGTGAACGGTAGAGATAACCCCCCCGAATAGACGGGTCCTGCCTCCATCGCTGTGGCAAGCGGTCTTCCTTACCGTTGATGGCATGGGACTCTCGCTGGCAACGCATCAGGATTCGGCTCACGCAGCCGATCGCGACCACGGACTCGCCCGTCTTGCACGTGCGTTGCTCCGCCACCGAAGGCGAGTTGTTCTCCTCTGGCTGGCGTTGACCATCGTCGGTGTGGCACTGGTCGGCCCCATCGCCGGGCGCCTCTCGTCGAGCACGACGTTTCCCGGGTTGCCCAGCTACGAAGCGGGTCTTGCCATCGCGCGCACCTACGGCAACGGGGGGAACAACAGCCCGACGGTCGTCGTCGTGACGCTTCCCCGTGGCGAGCGGGTGGAGAGCCCGTCGGGCTTGGCGACGGTCTCGGCCACCTTCGCAGGCCTCGGGCGCGACCGATCACTTCGCGTCGTCTCCTACGCCACCGTGAGGGATCCGCGTCTGGTGTCAGACGGCGGACGTGCCGCGCTCGGACTGGTCTTCGGAGACGCCAATGCTCCTTCCTCGGCCACGCTCGCCGCCCAGTTGCGAGCGCGGGCACCGACTGGCGTCACGGTCGCGGCGACCAACCTCACAGGGCTCTACGACGCGCCGGGAAGCGGTGGGATCGGGGTGCTGGGCGAGGTCGTGATCGGGTCGATCGGGGCGCTCGTCGTTCTCGTGCTCGTCTTCGGCTCACTCCTCGCGGTGGTCCCGCTTCTCGTGGCCGTCGTGTCGATCCTCGCGACGTTCCTCGCTCTCGGCGCACTCACCACGGTGACCGACGTGAGCCAGTTGGTCGAGTACCTCGTCTCGCTCATCGGCCTCGGGATCGCGATCGATTACTCCCTGCTCATCGTCACCCGCTGGCGTGAGGAGCGCGCACGGGGTCGTTCGAACGATGACGCCGTGGTCGTGGCCGTCGCCAGCGCGGGGCGGACGGTCGTGTTCAGCGGGGTCACCGTGGCTGTCGGCCTGTTCTCTCTCGTGCTCTTGCCGGTCCCTTTCCTCCGAAGCCTCGGCTATGGCGGCCTGCTCATTCCACTCGTTACGGTCGTTGCAGCCGTGACGCTCCTCCCGGTGCTGCTCGGGTCGTGGGGGCCACGGCTCGACCGGCACAACGAGCGTGCCGTTCGACGACAGCGGCGGGCCGGGCAGGCGAGCCGTGCGTGGACGGCGTGGACCCGAGCGGTCATCAGACACCGGGCACTTGCCGCCACCGCGGCTCTGGTCGTGCTCGGGGTCCTGTTGGCGATTGCGTGCGGGATCCGGGTCGGCGAAGCGCGACCGACCTCCGTCGCCCGTTCCGGGAGCGCGGAGCAGGGGCTGGTGCACTTGGAGCGCGCCGGGTTTCCGACCGGAGTGATCCAGCCGATGGAGATCCTCGTTCCGGACAAGGGCAATCCTGCGGCGCTCGCGGCACGGCTGCGGCGGATCCCGGGGGTCGATACCGCCGTGGCCCCAACCGGCCCTGCATGGCGCAAAGGCGCCACCGCGCTCGTCGACGTACTGCCGACGTATCCGACCAGCTCCTCCGCCGACGAGGCGACGGTCGCCGCGGTCCGCGCCACGGTGGCGCGCGTCGCTCCCGGAGCTCAGGTGGCCGGCGACGGACCAGAGGAAGCGGACGTCGTGCACGCCTACTATTCGCGTTTCCCTCTCATCGTCGCCATCGTCGCCCTCATCAGCCTGCTCGCGCTCGCACGGGCCTTCCGATCGGCCGTCCTCCCGGTGAAGGCGGTGCTCCTCAACGTGCTCTCCGTGGGTGCCGCGTACGGCGCGCTCGTGCTGGTCTGGCAGCACGGTTACGGGTCCCAGCCTCTATGGGGGATACCCGCGAACGGCGTCGTGGTCGACTTCGTGCCGCTCGTCGTCTTCGCCTTCCTCTTCGGGCTGTCGATGGACTACGAGGTCTTCATCCTCTCTCGCATCAAAGAAGCCCACGACGCCGGCCGTTCCACCGACGACGCCGTCGTCGAGGGGCTCGGTCGGACCGGTCGGCTGGTCACGAGCGCCGCGATCATCTTGTTCCTCGCCTTCGCCGCTCTTGCCGCCGGACCGTCGGTTCCCGTCAAAGTGTTCGCCACCGGCATGGCCGTCGGCATCCTCCTCGATGCCACCGTCGTGCGGGCGCTCCTGGTGCCGGCGTTGGTCTCGCTTCTCGGGAGATGGAACTGGTGGCCCGCGCGCAACCGGCGGCGGACGCCGACATCCACGCCAGCCTCCGACGCAGGCGTCCCCGGCGCCACCCTCGCGCCGACGCGCTCATTTCCATCTGACGCGGGCGGTGTGCTCGCGGCAGTTAGGGCTGGGGAACCTCGGGGCGGTCGATGATCCGCATCCAGGAGCCGTCGGCTTGTCGGCGCAACACCTGTACACGTAGCCCGGTGTTGTCGGCGGACCGGGTCGAGGTGAGCGCAAGATTCTCGAACCGAACGGTGGGCAAGGGGGCTTCCGAGCCGAACTTCACACCCGCGTCGACCATCTCCTGGTAGATCAGGCGGATGGCTTCTCGGCCTGAGACCGGGTGCTCGATCGGAAAGGCCAGGACGGCATCGGGTTCGTACAGGGCGGCGACGCCGGTCGCATCACCTGCATTGAGCCGCTCGGTCACGAGTCGGGTTACGTCCTCAGGCTCGGCCGCATGCACGTCGTTGCTCACGGGAGACGCTCCTTACAATGGAATAGCCGATGAATAAAGGGAGTGGGTGCCGCGTCAAGGTGACGAGGGGCGTCGACCACCGGCACACCGGTGCAGCGGTGTGCCGGAGCGCCGGAGCGCCGGCACCCGGCCCCTACCCTGGCACGGCCGGGTCACGGGGTGTAGCTGCCGGGGAGCCAGGCGCGGGTGGTGACGCCGATGCGGTTCCAAGCGTTGACGGTGTCCTCGACCAGCTCACCCTTGCCGAGTTCATCAATTCGGGCGCCTACGATCGCCACGTCCGCCGGCGCCGCCTCGCCTACCGCCGCCGCCGGGACCACCTGGTCGACGCGGTCACGGCCGGACAGGTCGAAGGCATCTCTGCCGGACTCCACGCCATCGTCGGCCTCCCACCCGGCATGAGCGAGGGCGACGCCGCCATCGCCGCGGCGGCACGCGGCCTCGCCCTCGAGGGGTTCGACACCTACCGGATCGGACTAGCCGTTCACCCGCCGGCGTTCGTCATCGGGTACGCGACCCCGCCCGACCACGCCTACCTGTCGGCCGTCGCCGTCCTGCGAAAGGTGGTGCAGCAAGGCACGGCGTCGCAGCCGTGAGCTCTGCGATGGACGGTTCATTCCTCGGCGACGTTGACGTCACCCGCCAGTACCGCCTCGACACCTTCGACTTCGGACAAGGCGACGGCGAGATCGTTGACCGATCCCCGACCATGAACATGGAGAGCCACTTCGACCGTGCTCGGTCCAACGGGCGACCCCTCTCCTCGTTCTTCGCGGCGGTGGCCCAAAGGTTCCGTCGACACCTCGTCGATGGCGAAGCCCCTCGCCGTCGCCACGGCCAGCAGCCGGCGAAGAATGCCCCGCCCGTCGGGATACCGGATCCGAAGCATGGAGATCGCGGTCGACGATCGAGGAAGCCGGCGCGTGATCTGAGCGAAGCCGATCGCGACCAGGAAGTAGACCGCAGTCGTGGCAGCCGCAAGGATCGGAAGCCCCGCGCCTGCACATGCGCCGATGGCGGCCGTGAGCCACACCGCTGCTGCGGTCGTGAGCCCCCGAACTGCATCGCGGCGAACGAAGATGATCCCCGCGCCAAGGAACCCGACCCCCGTGACGATCTGTGCCGCGACACGGGAAGGATCCACGACGACTCGACCCGGTACGAGCACGTCCGTGAAGCCGTACTTGCTGATCAACATGAACAGGGCCGCTCCCACCCCGACCAGGGTGTGGGTCCGAAGGCCGGCGCTCTTTTGCCGGATCTCGCGTTCGAGACCGACGAGGGCCGACAGCAGCAGGGCGAGACCAAGTTCTGCCACTTGGGTCCACCCCTCGATGTTGGGAGCGCTCGTCATCAACAGCCACGGGTCACGAGCCACCGGGACGGTCATCTCGTTAAGGTAACAGGAAGGTAAACAGAGAGTGACATGAAGGTGAACACCGGGTGAATGGCGGCCTGCGAGTGGTCCCTGCGAGCGCGTCGGGGCGACCGTAAGGTCCGCACACGGGGAGCGGCACCGACCCGTATCGACATCGTCTCGACTCGGTTCGCTACCCGACCTCGCCTACGAGCGCTTGTCGGATGCCGGACTCTGCCGGTCGCCCGCCACCGTCCCGGCGATCCACTGGCCGCGCCGAGGCGCCGTCCGATCCGAACGGTGAACGCCACGACGAACGCCCGATGCGGTCGGTCTTCGACCCGCGGTGGTCGTCTGCGCGATGGCCGAGCCACGCGCGGCGCAGATGCGCCGAGATCGCGGCCGGCAGCCTCGACGCGGCGGACGACCCGGACGCCGCCAGGTGCGGGCGGCGTTCCGCAGTCGGTGCCGTGGCATGCCGGCCACCCGCCCCGTCGAGCGTCTTCTGGGTCCGCGGCGCGGTGGTGGCCGGTGGTCCTTCCTCACCTCGCGCTGCGAGGTAAACACCGCCGCCGAAGAGCCGGGTGGGAGAATTCGTCGCATGGCTCAGCTCTTCGACTACATCCCCCACCCGCACATCGAGATCCGGAGGGCTCAGGGACCCCCCACGGTGCACGAGGCCGCCGTCAAGGTGCACGGCAACAACGCGATCGGGAGGCTCAACGCCAAGGTGGGACTGCGGATCACGGTCGTCGTGGGCACGATGTGGGCCGGCTACGTCTTTGCGGCGATCGCCCTCATCAGCTTGCCGGACAACGTGCATTCGACGCAGCTCCTGATCTTGTGGATCTCGTCGAGTTTCCTTCAGTTGGTGCTGCTGCCCATCATCATCGTCGGGCAGAACATCCAGGCGAAGGCAGCTGACGCCAGATCCGAGGCCACCTACAACGATGCCTCGGCCGTGCTCGAGGAGGCGAAGCAGATCCAGGCGCACCTTCTGGCTCAGGACGCGGCGCTCGAGCGCATCATCGCCGAGATCTGCAAGCCCGCCTCGGGAGCTGCCGTCGGGGGATAACCGTCGCCGGCGACTCCTCGCTCCGCCCCGCCCGGCTTCACTATAATACCCGATAGGGGTATATGGTAGGGAGGAGGTGCACGTGCGTCCCGGGTACATCGGAGACAAGGACTCCGTCCAAAGCCGCCTGCGCAAGATCGAGGGTCAGGTTCGCGGGATCGAGCGGATGGTGGACGAGGACCGCTACTGCATCGACATCCTCGGACAGGTGTCGGCCGTGACCAAGGCGCTCCAGGCGGTGGCTCTCTCTCTTCTCGACGACCACCTGTCCCATTGCGTCTCTGACGCCGTGCGAAGGGGCGGCGACGACGCGTCCGAGAAGTTGAGCGAGGCGTCTGCCGCCATCGCCCGTCTCGTGCGCTCCTGAGCGAGGTGCCGGCTGCGGCAGGCGTCCTCGTCGACGTCGGGAGGTCCTTGCGCGAGGGCTTCTTCATGTTCTGGATGACTCTGTGGCCGCTCATCCTGGGGTTCGGGGTGTCCGGTGCGGTCCAGGCGTTCGTGAGCCGCGGCGCAATGGAGCGGAGACTGGGTGACCATCGTGCAGCCACCGTGGTCCGGGCATCGGGGTACGGGATGGTGTCCTCGTCGTGCTCGTACGCCGCGTCGGCCATGGCCAAGTCCCTCTTCTCCAAGGGCGCCGACTACCTGGCCGCCATGGTCTTCATGTTCGCCTCCACCAACCTCGTCATCGAGCTCGGCATCGTTCTCGTCGTCCTGATGGGCTGGCAATTCGCAGCCAGCGAGCTCGTTGGTGGCGTTGTCATGATCGTCCTGCTCGCCACCGTAGGCGGCCTGTGGCTGCGAGGCCGACTGGTGGTCGAAGCGAGAATGCGGGTCCGTGCGCAGGTTGGGGGGCGCGGCCACCTGAACGGACAGCGGTCGTCGGAGGACGACCCAGACGTGTCGCAGCGTGTGCGATCGGTCTCCGGCTGGGCGGACAGCGCCACCTACACGATGGCCGACCTGACCATGCTCCGACGAGAGCTACTCGCCGGCTACGTCGTCGCCGGATTCCTTGCGGTCGTGGTCCCGACATCGGTCTGGAAGGCGATGTTCATCACTGGGCATGGATTTTGGACCAGTCTCGAGAACGCCATCGTCGGACCGTTCATCGCCGTCCTCAGCTTCGTGTGCTCCGTCGGCAACGTCCCACTCGCCGCGGCCCTCTGGAAGGGAGGCATCTCCTTCGGCGGTGTCGCCTCTTTCATCTTCGCCGACCTCATCACCCTCCCAGTGCTCATGATCTACCGGCGCTATTACGGCACCCGCCTGATGCTCCGCATGCTCGCCGTCTTCTGGGCGCTCATGTCGACGGCCGGCTTGGTTACCCAGTACCTCTTCCGAGCGGCCGGCCTGGTTCCGTCGGTGCGGCCGGCCACGGTGGCATCGCCCAACTTCTCCTGGGACTACACCACGTACCTGAACATCGTCTTCCTCGCTGGCTTCGGGGCCATCTACTGGTTGTACCGGAACCGGGAACGACTCGGTGCCGGAAAGGGCTACGCGCGGGACCCCATTTGTGGCATGCAGGTCGAGGTGGACCACGCCCCGGCGACGAGCACCCGAGACGGCGAGCGCGTCTTCTTCTGCTCGGACCACTGTGCCGAGAAGTTCTCGACGCTCGTGGGCGACCGGCTCAACCACAATGGCTCGCACGACGACTGTCACGTCGCAGCGCCGGAGTCCGTGTAGACACACCTGGTTGCCGACGGGACCTCCCGGGTCGAAGCCGTGACAACGGGCTCAGCGTCGCTGAAGACGCGCCTCGAAGGCATCGCGCAACCCGTCACCGATGAAGTTGCACGCCATGATCGTCAGCACGATGAGCAGGCCGGCCGGATAGATCATCCACCAGTAGCCGTCGTAGATGTACTGGAGACCGGTGGACAGCATCCCTCCCCAGCTCGCAGCGGGTGGCGGGATACCGAGCCCGAGGAAGCTGAGCGACGCCACGAGCAGGATGGCTGTCGCGACCTGGAAGGTCGCGGACACCACGATTACCCCGATGGAGTTCGGCAGGATGTGCCGAAACAGGATCCACCGTCCCCGCGACCCCGCTGACTTGGAAGCCTCGACGTAGTCGAGCCGCACGATCCGGAGCGCTTCGCCTCTCACAAGGCGCGCCGTGGGGAACCAGGAGATCGCCGCGATGACGATCACCAAGCTGAACCGGGAGGGGATGAAGATCGTTGCGAGGATAATGACGACCAACAGCTGCGGGATGGACAAGCAGCCGTCGACAAAGCGCATGAGGACCGTGTCCGCCGCCTTGCCGGCGAAGCCGGCGATCGCACCGTAGATGCTTCCTACGAGCGCGGCGAGCGCCGCTGCAGCGAACCCGACGATGAGCGATGTCTGCCCGCCCGCCATCAGGCGACCGAGGACGTCGTAGCCGCTGCTGTCCGTCCCGAGGGGGTGTCCGTCCGTACCGGGCGCGAGATCTGCCTGGGCGAAGTTCGTGCGCACCTGGTCCGTGTGGTACACGAGCGGGCCGACGAAGGAGAAGAGAACAATCAGCAGTAGCAGCGCGACCCCGACAAGGGCGAGCCTGTTCTGCGCGAACGTGAGGGCCGTCCGCCGCCATCCACTGACAGCGCCGGTAGCTCCCGGCGGCGCCCCACCCTCCGCATCGGACCCGCGCATGCCGGTAGTGAGATCGACGAGATCCGCACCTATGCTCATCGTCGGTCAGCGCTCATGTGTAGCGAATACGCGGGTCGAGCAGGCTGTAGGCGATGTCGGCGATGAGCGAGCCCACGATGGTTGCGAGGGAGACCACGAGTGCCACGCCCATCTCGGTCGGGTAGTCGCGCTTGACGGCCGCTGTCCAGAACAAGAGCCCCATGCCCGGATAGTTGAACACGGTCTCGGTGAGCACCGTGCCGGCGAAGAGCAAGGGTAGGAAGAGCCCCAACTGCGTCGCGATTGGCCCGAGCGCGTTGCGCATCACGTGCCGAAGCACGACTCGCTTCGAGCTCGCCCCTTTCGCTCGAGCGGTGCGCGCGTAGTCTTCCACCAGGTTCTCGATGGTCGAGGAGCGCATGTAGCGGCTGAACAGCGCGATCGTGCCGAACGAGAGCAAGACCACCGGGAGCACGAGGGCCTTCGGGTCCTCGAGGATGCCGAGCGCGGAGGTCCCCTGTGGCGCCTCCGCAGGAAAGATACGCCAGTGCACCGAGAACAGGGAGATCGCGACGATGCCGGTGAGGAAGATCGGCGCCGCGTACATTGCGAGGCTTGCCACAGACATCGCCTGGTCGAAGGCAGAGTTACGCCGGGCTGCCTGCAGCATGCCGAGTGGGATGCCCACGAGGACCGATAGCACCAGCGCGAGGGTCGTCAGGATGAGCGTCTTCGGCAGCCGCTGCTCGATCAACGTCAGGACCGAGGCGTTCTGGTTGTAGGAGTGGCCAAGATTGCCGCGTAGGAGTTGGCCTATCCAGAGGAAGTACTGGACCGGCAGCGCGCGGTCCAGGTTGTTCGCTCGGTTGAACTTCGCGATCTCCTCAGGATTCGCCCGAGGTCCGAGGATGGCCCGCGCTTCGCCGCCCGGAAGCAAGTGAAGGAGCGCGAAGATCACGAAGGTCGCGACAATGAGGACGACCACTCCATGAAACACCCGACGGATCACGTAGGAGATCACTGGCCAACCCCAGTGTTGCGCGTGCCCAAGGCTCCCTCCTTGGTTTTAGATGCCACGAACCACGCGTGCATCCGTCACTTGCTGAAGTGCCATGTTCCTGGTGTGATCGACTTGGACCCGAACCAGCGTGCAACCCTTCAGGTGTGGGGTGGTCGCTGGTGTGGCCGAGCAAAGTGCGGCGAGTCCCACAGGTGGAACCTCCGCAAGTGAAGTGGAAGAGATCAACTCACGTTCATCCCCAGGCGGGCGTGCCCCTTGATGGCGGCCGGTTGTCCGACCACGGTTCGCGCCGAATCCAAGGCGCCCTCGGGAGGAAGCCCCAGCCAGCAGCGACTCCACGAGGACGCCCCCCTTGGTATCCCGGCCATGCTCTCTTGACGAACATGGATTAGTCGTATCGCGAACGATCGTCGCAGACGAGCCCTGGGTTGTCAAGGCGTCGAAATGGGCGTCACGGCACTGCCCGTACGGTGCCACCGGCCGTGACGAACCGTACCTCGGCTTCGTCGGAGACGAACATTCGGCGATGCGATGCGACACCCGCGGGCTCGTGGGTCGCACAGCAGCGCACCAAGTCGGTGACGACCTGGTCCTCCCGGACGACCTCCGGAGTGATGCCCCGTAACTTCGCTGCGAAGGTTCGGCCGAACTGCCTATCACGGTGCTCGAGCGGGGACGTTTTGTGGGTCGCACTAGGTTGTGGCAATGTCGTCGCTTCGGTGGGTCGATACACCCAGTACCGACAGGCTTGCAGCGGCCAACGGGATCCTGAACCATTTCGCTCGTGAGCTGATTCCATCCGAGCCGGACGCGCCCATTGAGCGGATCGTGTCGGAAATCGTCGATGCACCGTCGTACCGACGAATCCACGTTATCGAAGCCGTCGAGCGTGACGAGGTTGTAGGCGCGGCTGAGCTCGTCCTCGACGATGTGGTGGGGCGGGACTCGTTTGCTTGGGTGAAGGCATTGGTCGTAGTTCCGGAGCACCGCCGAAGGCATATCGGCACTGCCATGTTCGAAGCAATCGTCGAACGTTCCCGGCAAGAGGCACGGGAACGCCTGCATGGCTTCTTTTCCGCACCGCACGAGGCCGGAAGCGCCTTCGTGACGTCGTTTGGTGGCCGAACGACCGGCATAGTCACACTGCTGATCCGGGTGCATACGCTGGATCTCGACCGAGCGATGCTCGAAGGTTGGGTGGATCGCGCGGACGAGCACGCTGACGTCTACTCGCTCGTCCGCTTCGACGGTCCCTGTCCCGACATGTGGTCGTCCCAATTCGCCGAGCTCGCTACCGTCATGAACACAATTCCGAGATCGAGCGAAGATGTCGATACCGTTTATAGCGCTGAGCAGATTCTCGAGAGACAGAAGGCGCATCTTGCCGGGGGCGGCTGGAGCTGGACGGTGTGTGTCTGTCAGAAGCCCAGCATGCGCCTGGTGGGGTTCACCGAGCTCAGCGGTACTCCGCACCGTCCTTGGTTGGCCGTACAGGGTGACACCGGCGTGCATCCCGATCACCGAAACCGTGGACTCAGCAGGTGGGTGAAGGCCGTCAACGTCTTGCGCTTGCTGGACGTGCGGCCAGAGGTCCAGGTGATCGAGTCGTTGAACGAGCACATGAACTACCCCATGCTCTCGATCAACGCAGCGATGGGCTTCCGACAGGTCGTCGAATGGGTGGAGTGGAACCGAGCCACGTCGTGACCTCTTCCAGTGCGAGATCGCGCTGACAGTGCGAGATCGCGCTGAACGCGGAATACGTCGGAGACCGCGTTGCAACGTGATGCTCGCTGCGCAGCACGATCGCGCGTCGCGAGGTCGCCACATGTCACCCATCCCCCGGAGACCTTGACAGCCCACGGATCGTCTGCGACGATCATCCACGATTCGATCAATCGATGTTCGCTAGGAGAACATGATCGGGAAGGGGGACCTCTTCGTGGAGTCCATGCAGGCGAGGATCTTTCGCCCGAAAGCACCCTACGAGCAGCGGATCGCGTGGGCTGACAACCGCCTTCCGTCGACTGACGCGCTCGTTGGGAGGACGGTCGCGCTTGAACGTGACGACGGACGAACGATCACCTTCGACTTCGATGCGAGCACCGCCAGTTGGCAGGAACCCGGAGGGACGTCCAACGTGGAGGCGCCGTACGACGCTGTTGAGTTGCGTGACGGCGTCTTTTCGGTCGACCTCCTCCACCCGGAGAATCCCGTCGAGAGCTCGACGCGGTCCGCGACGTCCCTCGCCCTCAACATCCTGACGGGCAGCGCTCTCCTCGTAAGGAACACCATCACGTTCGGCGAGGAGAAGGATTTCCACCAGGAGATCTACCCCTGCAGGATCGCAGGTTCGGGCGGGAGCTTCCCGACTCTCTCTGCAGAGCTCGTCGGCAAGCGGGCATACGCCGAGTACAGCGACGGGCGTGCTGCCGAGCACGTGTACCTGAACCCCCGACGCTTCGCCTGGCAGGGGCTCGGTGGGTTCGATTACTCGGGAGCCGGCTGTGAGGACTCTTCGACCTGGAAGCTCGGAGATGATCTCTTCGTCTTGACCTGGGTGGAGGAGTGGGAACCGACGGGAGTGGTGCTGCTCATGGATTTCGCGGGCCTCCGCAACGCCGGGGTGATCGTCGGACAAGACGACCAGGGGTTCTTTCACTTTGTCTGCGGGGCTCGACTCGTCATGCTCGGTCGCACCGACTACCCGCCCGGCTACGAGCCGGCAGGTGTCGCAGCACCCTAGGTGAAGTTGCTCCCAGGCGCGAGCAATGAGGATCGGAGAAGCAAGACGGGAGCGGGTGATGTGCAGTGACCGAGGCCAGACACGACGCCACCCAGCTCGAGCAGCGATACCGTGAGCGGAGCCTCTGGCTGGACGGGTTGCCGTCCAGCCTTGCGCCCCGACCGCACCTGCCCGGGGACGGGACATGCGACGTGGCCATCGTCGGGGCGGGCTTCACGGGCCTGTGGACGGCGTACTACCTGAAGAGCCTCGCTCCCGAGCTCGACGTCGCGCTGGTTGAACGCGAGATCGCCGGCTTCGGGGCCTCGGGCCGCAACGGCGGCACCGTCGGTGGCGGGCTCTCGGGCAATCCTCGCGTCTACGCGCGCCACCATGACCCCGAGCT
>JASHYA010000020.1 GCA_030043315.1 Acidimicrobiales bacterium | reverse complement strand
GCCCCCACGAACCCCCGGCGGGAAGCACGACCGCTCGGGGCCCCGATGCGCGGCGCGGCCAAAACCCCCGCGTGCACGGCCATACTCGAAGGAGGAGGGACGCACGCGAAGGGACGGACATGCGGCTCCGGTCAGGCGTCGCCATCGACCTCGGGACCGTCAACTCGCTTGTGCACATCCACGGACGTGGGGTGGTGCTCGACGAGCCGTCTGCGATCGCGCTGATGCGCCCGACAGGCCACCCAACGATGGTCGGGGCAAGGGCGGACGACCTCACCGGGAAGGAGCCGACGGCGGTCAAGGTGGTCCACCCGCTGCGCGAGGGGGTGATCTCCGACCTCGACGCGGCGGCCTCGATGCTGCAGGCCTTCCTCCGCCGGGCGCACTTCCACACCAGCCTGCGCCTGCCCAGGGCGGTCATCTGCGTCCCGAGCGGTGCGAGCTTCATCGAACGTCAGGCACTCGTGGCGGCGGTCTCGTTGCACCGGCCACGCCTGGGGGTGCGGCTCGTCGACGAGCCGCTCGCGGCCGCGGTCGGGGCCGGGGTCGACCCGCTCGGCAACGAGGGGGTCCTCGTCGTCGACATCGGCGGTGGCACCACCGAGGCGGCCCTCGTCGTCGGTGCCCGCATGGTCCGGGTGCGCCCGCTCCGGATCGGGGGCAACGCGATGGACGAGGCGATCGTCCAGGGGATCAAGGGAGAGCTCGGGCTGCAGATCGGCCATAGGGCAGCCGAGCAGCTGAAGAAGACCCTCGGGTTGACCGGCGGCGCGGAGGGCGCTGCCCTCGTAGTCGGGATCGACACCGCCCACGGCACGCTTCGCGAAGATCGCGTGGAAGGGGCGGTCGTGGCCGCCGCGCTCGAGCACGTGGTCGCCCCGATCATCGAGTCCGTCGAAGAGCTCCTCTGGGAGATGCCGCCGGATCTCGCAGACAGCGTGGTCCGCCACAAGGGGCAGCTCGCCGGCGGCGGTGCGCTCCTCCTCGGGCTCGCGAGCAGGCTGCACGCCGCGACGGGCATCACAACCGTGGTCGTCGACGACCCTCTCCGGTCCGTCGTCAGAGGTGCGGCCATCCTCCTCGAGCGCCACTACGACCTGCTCGCGCCCACGTAGCGAGGTCCTGTTCAGGGGCCTGCGACGGCGGCCCCCGGTTCCGCGCGGCAGCCCACGGCGGGCCGCGCCCCCGGCATGACGGACGTCAGCGGGTCGCAAACCGTGCGCCACTCGGCGCCTGAGGCGCAACGAGTGGACGGATCCGTCCGCGCCGCCTGAGCCCTTGGGCCGCACGCCCTCGGTTCGATCAGTGGGCGAGGTCTGTCTCCATCTGGGTGACGACGGTTGTGCTGACGGCGAGCGGCCCACCCAAGACCGTGAGCGCCGTGATCGTCTTGGCCTTTGTCTTTCCGATCCCTGTGTGGCCTGTGACCTTCAGGAATGTCGTGAGGTATGTGCCGACGGTGGTCGGGCTCTCGGTCAGGAGCAGCGGGCGGGTGCCGGAGGTCCCTGTCGCAGTGTTGTGGGGGCTGTCGAGGACCGCTCCGGCAATCCCGTCGGTGAAGCCATTGCCCCGGGCGATCATCACCTTGTGGCCCGGTGTCCAGCCGAGGCCCGCTGTCGCACCTGCGACCTCGAAGCGGGCGAGCTGCACCGCGGTGTCGGTGTCGTCCTTCCCCGCCACCCGCAGCACCGAGACGCCGGTCTTTGCCACCAGTGCGGCTTCCACTGTGTTCGTGACCGCGAGTGTCCCGCCCATGAGGATCACCTGCTTGATGCCGAGCTTCTCGATGGCGGCGACCGCTGTTGTCGACAGGGTCGTCGCCGGGGTCAACAGCAGCGGGAGCCTTGTGTGGTAGGCGATCACCGAGGCCGACTGGGCATCTTGGAACTCCTGACCGGAGGCCAAGATGGCCGTCGGGACCGAGCCCGTCGGCGCAGCACTGCCCTTGGCGGCGGTGTCGTTGTACTTGCCCGTTCCCCCTGTGGCGTTCGTTGTCGCGTACGCACCGGCGAACGCCTTGGATGCCGCCGTGCCCACGTGCTCTGCGATCTGCTCGGCCGTCCCGTACTGGGTTGTGCCGTAGAGGCGTGTGACGGTGATCTTCGCCCCTGTCGGCGTCGTCCCGCCGCAGCCGTAGGCTGTGAGGGCTTCGATGGCCTTCACCACTGTTGTCGTGATGGCCAAGGGACCGCCCACCACGTAGACGGTCTTGATCCCCTCGTCCTTCAACGTCGCCTCCGTCACCGACGACAGGCTCTCGGTCGGGGTGAGCAGCGTCCCGGTTGTGAGCGACCCCGCCAGGAACTGGCTCGACAGCGCGTCGTCGTAGGTCTTTGTCGTCGCCAGCACGACCGCGCGGGACGTCGGGCACGAGTCCTTTGTGTAGGGGAACGCACGGGTGAGCTCGGCGGCCGCGGTGGCGTCGGCTGTCGCCCCTGTCACCCTGGCAGCGGAGGGCGCAGTCGGCGTCGTTGTGGTGGTCGAGGGCGGTGTCGAGGGGGGACTCACTGCCTGCGGCTGGAGCTCGAAGGCGCCGGCGTCGCAGTTCTCCCCCGCGAACCCCGGGCGAGGCTCTCCCCGCTCGTCGGTCTTCACCGTGCAGGCTGTCTCCG
>JASHYA010000174.1 GCA_030043315.1 Acidimicrobiales bacterium | reverse complement strand
TTCTCGACGAGCCGCAGCTCGCGCGAGGTGGCGGTCGAGAACAGCCAGATCGACGAGAGCAGGTCCAGCTTCTGGGAGCGGCGTGCCACGGCGACAAGGGTACCGTCGAGCGACCTCGTTGGAGAAGTACGACGAGATGTGACGGGGGAGCCGCTCCGCCCTGCCCGCTTCCCGCGGTGGGCGCCGCCTCGCCTGCGGACCGCCCGTGCCACCGAGTGGATCGCCTACCGGCAGGCTGTGTTTCGTCCGTGTGAACACCGCTTTTCGTCCGTGAGAACTCATGTCTTCACGGGTGAATTCCCCTCGCCCGGAGGCGAGTGCCGGCGTACCCTGCCGCGGTGACCACGGTTCAGCGGTCCTCGGCACGCGGCATCACCGATGGCGGTGGACTTCGCCAGAAACTGAGCGGCCTGTTTCTCAAGCCTCCCACCACCCCCCCGGCCGATGCTGCCGCAGACCGGCGAACGGTCGAGGAGCTCGAGGACGTCGCCCGCTTCGCCAACGACAAGGAACGCCTCGTCGGCCTCCTGGCGGCACCCTTCGCCGCGGTGATCGGCCTCTTCGTGTACGGGGCGCTCGTCGCCGACGATCCGCCTGCATATTTGAAGGACGGGCTCGCCAACTCGAAGCACGTCGCACCGTCCCTGTACGCAGACCTCCTGGGCGTGCTCCTCGTGCTGTCGGTCGCGATGCTGGCGACGGCCTGGTTCCGAAAGCGCCTCTTCCTCGGCTGCGCCATGGCCTTGTACGGCCTGGCCGTCTTCAATCTGCACTACTGGGGCTTCGGGGTGCCGTTCGTGCTCTTCGGCGCCTGGTTGATCGTGGGCGCCTACCGCGCTCAGCGGGACCTGCGTGAGGCGACCGACGCGGGGTCGCGGAATGGTGGCCCGGCATTGGCGACGGCGCCTCCTCCGAGCAAGCGGTACACGCCGCCCACCGCCCGCCGGCGTACCTGAGGTGTCACGGGCCCGGGCGAGCGCAGGAGTCCCGGCTATCGGCTGACGCCCCCGGATCAAACCGCTTGGGCTCGCGATCGACGAGTGGTCGGGCTGGATCGAACCGGCGAGCTGTTCGCCGTGGCCCCGGTCCCCGCCGGATGAGGAGACGGGCCGCAGCCAGCACGAGCGCGAGCAGGAGCACGAGCGCAACTGCCGAGGGCAAGACGAACACCTTCGCCGATCCGTGCGCCGTCGACAGCTGGTGTGCCGTCGCGAGCAGTCCAGGGTCCGCCGACAGGGTGACCGCACGCACCTTCGTCCCCGGGGGGCGGTCGAGGTCGCCGGGAATCGTGTCCACGTGATGGCGGCCGCGCAGGGTGAACGTTCCCCTGCACACGTACCCCGCGTCGTTGCTCCCGCTGCCGCCGAGGAGACCCCTGCAGCCGGTGACCGTCACGACGACCGGGACGCCGTTCCGGCGCAGGCTGTCGATCTGCGCGTTCTTCCGGGCGCCGGCGATGAAGAGCGAGCCGGCGAGGACGGCCAGCACGACGACGCAGACGACCACGATCACGCCCCGGATCCGACGGCTGTCGACGTCGACCGCCGACGCCCCGCGGAGCGTGGACACGCGCCCGCCCGTTGTGGCAGCAGTCAACGATGCGATCCCGCCGGGCGCCGGTCGATGTCTGGAGCGTGCCGCACCCACGCGCGAGATGCCAGTGGGTGTGGACGCAATTCACCGCAATTCACACGGCGCTAACACTCGCGTGACCGGGAGGTAACGCGACCCCCTCATGCTCGACGCCGAGCAACCCGAAACGGTGACCCATAACGGTGTGCGATCGCGCCGTGCCAGCGCGCGAGCGGAAAACGCTGGGCGGAGCGTGCTGCCTTGACGACGACTGCACGACGAGTGCGAGAGGAGAACTAACGGTGCTGCACGCGACGGTCGCGTCGGTCCCCTACCCCAGCTGGCTGAACCCGGCCGACAACACCTGGCAGATCACCGCGGCCACCTTTGTCGGGCTGATGAGCCTGCCCGCGCTGGCCGTGTTGTACGCGTCGATCGTTCCGAAGAAGTGGTCGGTGAACGTCCTGGCGATGATGTTCGCGGGCTTTTCGCTCGTCCTCATTGCGTGGGTGCTTTGGTCGTACAAGATGGGCTTCGGGTCGACGTCGCTCGGCGGGGGCGTCCACGACGGTGTCCAGACCCAGCTGAGCGGCGTCGGCTGGATCAAGCACTTCTTCGAGAACCTGGTCGGGAAGCCGGGGCAGATCACCACAGCGGTGGGCGAGCAGGGAAAGGCGGTTTCGGCGGCGAACACCGCCGTCCCCTTCCACTTCCCGACCGACACGCTGGCGTACTTCCAGTTCGTGTTCGCGGCCATCACCCCGCTGTTGTTCCTCGGCAGCGTGCTCGGACGGATCAAATTCAGCGCCTGGTGCCTCCTCGTCCCGCTGTGGTCGACCTTCGTGTACGCGATCAACGCCTTCCTGCTGTGGGGTGGCGGCTACTTCGCCCAGGAGGGCGCGCTCGACTTCTCGGGAGGTTTCGTCATCCATATGTCGGCCGGGGTGTCCGGCTTCGTCGCGGCGTGGGTCTTGGGTCCACGACTGGCTCGGGACAGGCAGAACGCGATACCGAACAACCTCGTCATGGCGGCCGTCGGCGCGGGCATTCTCTGGCTCGG
>JASHYA010000019.1 GCA_030043315.1 Acidimicrobiales bacterium | reverse complement strand
TGGTGCTCCCGTCGGGTCCGCCAGCCTTCCCGACGTGGTGATCGGTCCTACAGGAGCGACCGCGACCTTCTACCGCGCAGGGCAGGCCTCCGGGGGGAAGACGGCGAGTGGCGGAACTGCGGGCGGTGGGCAGACGGCCCCGGTGCGCGTGGCCCCGGCGACACTCCACATCGAGGTGCCGGTCCCAGGGGTCGCGCCGGGCAAATCCCCGTCGTACCTCCAGGCGAAAAAGCAGATCAGGCTCCTCGCGACCGACCTCGTGTCGGAGGCGCACGCCCAGCAAGACGCCGATCTGAACCAGCTGCTGTTCGACTCGGGCATCGCCTTGCTGATCATGGCGGTGCTGTCGATCCTCCTCGGCTGGCTGATGGCCGGACGTGCGCTGCGGCCGCTGCGCGTGATCACGTCCAAGGCGCAGGAGCTCTCTTCGACCAACCTCCACGAACGCATCGCCCTGCGGGGACCGGACGACGAGGTGAAGCGGTTGGGCGACACCTTCGACGACCTGCTCGCGCGCCTGGAGCAGGCCTTCGACGCGCAACGCCAGTTCGTGGCAAACGCCTCCCACGAGCTGCGCACGCCGCTCGCCCGCCAGCGCACGCTGCTCGAGGTGGCGTCGGCCGACCCGGACGCTGACGTGGTCGCACTTCGCGAGGCGTCGGTGAAGGCGATCTCTGCCGGCGAGGAGCAGGAGCAGCTGATCGAGGCGCTGCTGACGCTCGCCAGCTCCGAGCGAGGGTTCGATCATCGCTCCCCGTTCGACTTGGCAGACGTCGCACGGCAGGTCGTCCAGACCAAGCAGCAAGAGGCCACGTTGCGGAGTATCGACGTGCTGACCGAAGTGGCGGGTGCGCCGACGACCGGCAATCGACGGCTCGCGGACCGGCTCGTCGCCAACCTTGTCGAGAACGCCCTGCGCTACAACGAGCCTCGCGGGTGGGTGGTCGTCTCGACCGCAGTCGACAACGGCCATGCGGTCGTCCGTGTCGCCAACAGCGGGCCGGTCGTGCCCGAGGCAGAGATCGATCGGCTCTTCGAGCCGTTCCAACGGCTCGCGTCCGATCGCATCACGAGGGACGGGCACGGGCTCGGGCTCTCGATCGTCCGCGCGGTGGCCACCGCCCACGGGGCGACGGTGACGGCGACGAGCCGGCCGATGGGGGGTCTCGACGTCGCTGTGGCCTTTCCGCTGGACCCGGCAGGCGACGTGAAAGGTCCGCCGACGGAGGAGTCAGGACGCCGCGTGCGGTGCAACGACCTGCCGTCGCCGAGCCAGGGTGCCACTCAGGGTCACGTTCGGGGAGGTTCCCGATAGGCCACAGGCGTCCGATGGCTCATGCTGTCGGAGCAGCCGCCGGCGTGACCGGAGGCTGGTGATCAGGAGGAGCTCGCATGATCGAGGCGCGCGGCCTCACCAAGCGGTATGGGGACAAGCTCGCGGTCGACGGCCTCACCTTCGACGTGCGACCGGGTGTGGTCACCGGCTTCCTCGGCCCCAACGGCGCAGGGAAGTCCACCACGATGCGGATGGTCATGGGCCTCGACGCGCCGAGCGCGGGCGGGGTCACGGTGAACGGCCGGCACTACCACGACCTCCCCTGGCCGCTCCACGAGGTCGGCGCACTGCTCGAGGCGAAGGCCATCCACCCGGGCCGCAGCGCACGGGCCCATCTCCAGATGCTGGCTCAGGCGAACCGCGTTCCGGGGCGGCGGGTCGACGAGCTGCTCGAGCTGGTCGGGCTGACCTCGGTCGCCGGACGGCGCGCGGGGAAGTTCTCCCTCGGCATGGGCCAGCGGCTGGGGATCGCCGCCGCCCTCCTCGGCGACCCCGACGTGCTCCTGTTCGACGAGCCGGTCAACGGTCTCGACCCCGACGGGATCCGCTGGGTGCGCAACCTCCTCAAGGGCCTGGCGCACGAGGGCCGCACGGTCTTCGTCTCCAGCCACCTCATGAGCGAGATGGCGTTGACCGCCGACGAAGTGATCATCATCGGCCGTGGCAAGTTGATCGCCCAACGACCCGTCGGCGACCTGCTCGACCAGAGCGCGCTCGGGTTCGTGCGGGTGAGGTCGCCCCAGATGGACAGGCTCGTCGCGGCCCTGGACGCGGCGGGCGCGAGCGTCACGGTCGAAGACGACGGGTCCGCCTCCGTGCGAGCCATGGGTGCCGCCGCCATCGGCGACCTGGCGGCCGACGTGCACGCCGTGCTCCACGAGCTCTCGCCCCAGTCGGCCTCGTTGGAGGAGGCGTACATGGAGCTGACCGAGGACAGCATCGAGTACCACGGCGGCCAGCCCGTGGGCGCACCGGCAGGAGGGATCCGATGACCATCGCTGCGACGAGCCCGGTCGCAACCGTCCCGAGAAGGCAGCTGCCACCCGGGCGGTACCGACTGACCGATCTCATGCGGTCGGAATGGACGAAGCTTCGCACCGTCCGCTCGACCATGTGGACGCTCGGGATCATGGTGGTGGTGGGGATCGGGGTCAGCGCGCTCGCCACCGCCGAGACGCGGGCCCACTGGAGCACCATGCCACCCCCGACACGGCTCGGGTTCAACCCCGTCAGCACGAGCCTGACCCCGCTGTTCTTCGCCCAGTTGGCGATCGGCGTGCTCGGGGTGCTGGTCATGAGCGCCGAGTACGGAACGGGGACGGCCAGGGCCACCTTCGCGGCGGCACCCCGCAGGGTGCAGGTGCTGCTGGCGAAGACCGCGGTGTTCGGCGTGGTGGCGCTCGTCGTCTCCGAGGTGACGGCGTTCTTGTCCTTCTTCGTCGGTCAGGCGATGCTGACCGCACCGGCTCGCCACGCCACGCTCGCCACGCCGGGCGCCTTGCGGGCGGTGGTCGGGATGGGGCTCTACCTGTGCGTCATCAGCCTCCTCGCACTGGGCCTGGGCACGATCCTGCGCCATACGGCCGCGGGCATCAGCGTCTTCGTCGGGGTCCTGCTGGTCCTTCCGCTCATCGCGCGGGCGTTGCCGAACTCGATCTACAACAGTGTGTTGCGGTTCCTTCCCGCCCAGATCGGCATCGTCATCATCACAAACTCGTCGCGAGCCCACAGCTTCTCGGTGTGGGTCGGCTTCTCCGTGTTGTGCTGCTACGCCGTGGCGGCCCTCGTCATCGGCGGGGCACTGCTCGTGTCTCGTGACGTGTAGCGCGCCACGCGTCGGGGTCGAACGGGCCCGGCCGGCTGGGCCCGCCTGCGCAGGGCGGAGGTGGGGCTGAGCGCCACACCTCCGGGGCGAGCGGGGCGCTGCGGGCTGCGCCATGGTGACCGCCACGAGCCGGCCCACCGCCCAAGCCCGGCTCGGTTGACGGGGGCTCGTTCTCTACGGGAGACTAAGAGGCGATGACCGGTACGACCCACCCGAAGGTAGCCATCGTCTAGGCGCGCCCGACCGCCGTGCGCGCCCTCGACCGTCCACCTGGTGGGCGGTCGTTCCATTTCCGGGGGGCCTCATCGCACCGTCGCGACGACCAGACCACCATCGAGCACCCAACGAGAACCGACCATGCAGACAACCCAAAGCCAACAAATCGGGACCTCGGTCGGAGGCGACGCCGGGTCGCGCCCCGCCCTCCGCCGGGTGGCGGTCATCGGCGGCGACGGCATCGGGCCCGAGGTGGTGGCCGAGGCGCTGAAGGTCGTCGCCGCGGCAGGGGTGGCGCTCGAGACCACCCAGTACGACCTCGGCGCCAGCCGCTACCTCCGGACCGGTGAGGTCCTGCCGGACACGGTCCTGGCCGAGCTCCGCGACCACGACGCCATACTTCTCGGTGCCGTCGGGCCCGCGGTGGGGGACACCTCCGTGCCGTCCGGCGTGCTCGAGCGCGGGCTGCTCCTGCGAATGCGCTTCGAGCTCGATCTCTACGTCAACCTTCGTCCCTTCCGAGCGGTACCCGGCTCCATCGCCGCGGCCGCCGGCGAGGGGCCGGTCGACTTCGTCGTCGTGCGGGAGAACACCGAGGGTGCCTACGCCGGCGAAGGCGGGTTCCTGCGGAAGGGGACGCCCGACGAGGTCGCGACCCAGGGCTCGGTCAACACGCGCATGGGAGTGGAGCGGGTGGTGCGGTTCGCGTTCGAGCTCGCCGAGCGACGGGCGCAGCATGTGACCCTGGTCCACAAGACCAACGTCCTCAACTTCTCAGGCGACCTCTGGAAGCGGACCTTCGACACCGTCGCCGGCGGCCACCCGGGGACCACGACCGGGTACCAGCACGTCGACGCCGCGTGCATCCACATGGTGGAGCGCCCCGGTGGCTACGACGTGATCGTCACCGACAACCTGTTCGGCGACATCCTCACCGACCTCGCCGGAGCGGTGTGCGGTGGGATCGGCTACGCCGCATCGGCCAACCTCCACCCCGGCGCGGTGTCCATGTTCGAGCCGGTCCACGGCGCGGCGCACGACATCGCAGGCACGGGACTCGCGAACCCGCTCGCCGCGATCGTGTCCGCGGCGCTCATGCTCGAGCACCTCGGAGAAGCGGAGGCCGCCGAGAGAATCGAAAAGGCTGTGGGGAGCTACGTGGAGGACGCCGCGCATCTGGCGAACGGCGGCCCCGGCATCCCCGACACTCCTTCCCCTACCACCGCCGCCATCGGCGACGCCATCGCAGAAAGGTTGTAACCGTGCCGATCACTCCCACGCAGAAGATCTGGATGGACGGCGAGCTCGTCGACTGGGCGGATGCCAAGGTGCACGTGCTCTCGCACACCATGCACTACGGCTCCGGGGTGTTCGAGGGCATCCGCGCGTACCCGACGTCACAGGGCGTGGCCGTCTTCCGCCTCGCCGACCACATCCGGCGCCTCGTCGCGTCGGCGCGCATCTTGATGATCGACATCCCCTACTCCGAGGACCAGCTCATCGACGCGACGGCGCAGCTCGTTCGCGTGAACGGCATGCGTGACGGCTGCTACCTGCGCCCGCTCGTCTACCTCGGCTACGGAGAGATGGGCCTGAACCCTCTGCTGGCACCCGTCAAGGTCTCGATCGCGACGTGGCCGTGGGGTACCTATCTCGGTGAGGAGGCGCTGAAGCGCGGCGTGTCGGTGAAGATCAGCACGTGGCGTCGCCACGACCCGAACGCGGTGCCGACCGCCGCTAAGGGCGTCGGCATGTACGTGAACTCCTCGCTCGCCAAGATCGAGGCGATCAAGGGCGGCTACGACGAAGCCGTGCTCCTCGCCTCGGACGGTCGGGTGAGCGAGTGCACCGGCGAGAACATCTTCATCGTCCGCGATGGCGCGTTGCTCACGCCGCCGACGTCCGACGCCGGCGCGCTCGACGGGATCACCCAGGACACCGTGGAAGTGCTGGCGAAGGACATGGGGATAGAGGTGCGCCACGAGCCCCTGATCCGCACCGACCTGTACCTGGCGGATGAGGCGTTCCTCACCGGCACCGCCGCCGAGCTGACGCCGATCCGCGCCGTGGACGACCGGCCCGTCGGAACCGGCACGCCCGGACCCATGACGACCGAGCTCCAGCGGGCGTACTTCGCGACGGTCCGCGGCGAGCTCGAGCAGTACAAGGACTGGCTGCATCTGGTCGATTGACCGGGCTGGCTCCGCCCGCGCCGTTCGGGACGGCGTGAGGGACCGCGGCGTGTCGGAGCGTGTCTTGCACGGCGGGTAACGTCGTGGCGCCATGACCCAGCCAAGCTTCGTGCCCATCACCGAGGCCGATCAGGTCCGGCCCGCCCTGCGCCTGGAGGACCCCCGGCCGTGGGTGCCCGACCGCCCGGCGGAGCTCCGCCTGCCGGTCCGCCAGGCTGGGAAGAGCCTCGGCACCCCGGGTCCGGACCAGGGGTACGCGTTGAGGCTGGCCCGCCGGTTCGCCGACCGGCTGCAGCTCCGGCCGGGAGAGTCCGACGAGGACGTGGTCGTGGGCGTCGCTCTGCTCGCCTCCCGTCGCGCCGCGCTCTTCGGCCGTGCGCCGATGGTCCACGACGTCGACACCGCGCTCGCGCTGTGGGGCTTCCTCGACGACGGCCCGCCCGAGGGGCTGCTCGAGGTACGGCGACCCGCCTTCTCCTCCGCGGCGCGCGACTACGCCGTCCAACGTGCTCTCGTCGATCGTGTGCCGGAAGCGGCGATCCGACTCTCGGCCTCCGACGTCGCAGCCCGGCGGGACGACTGGGCGGCCCTCGTCGGTGCAGCCTGATCCCGGCTCCGAGCCCGTCGACGTCGAGGCCAGGCGCACCTCTTCTCTATACGCACGGTTCGCCCCGGCCGGGAGCCGCTCTGGCGGTGCGGCTGCGGGCGTGGGCCGGGACCTGGGACGACCCCCGGGCTGAGCTGCGGCCGGCGGGGCGTTCGTAGGATCGGGCTATGACCTTTGTGCTCACCGACGTCCAACGTGAGTTCCGAGACACCATGCGCCGGTTCTGCGAGGAGCGCATCGAGCCCAACGCCGCGGAGAGCGACCGGACCGCGACGTTCCCGTGGAAGTCCTTCGAGGCGTGCCGGGAGCTCGAGCTGCCCGCGATGGGGATCCCGGTCGACTACGGGGGGGCCGGAGCCGACGGGGTGACCCAGGCGGTCATGATCGAAGAGCTCGCCAGGGTGTGCGCTTCCACGGCGGTGACGTTGCTCATCTCGAAGCTCGGCATGCTCCCGGTGATGAACTTCGGCTCCGAAGCGCTCAAACGGAGGTACCTGCCCCGGATCGCCGGGGGCGAGGCGCAGGCGAGCTACTGCCTCTCGGAAGCCGATGCCGGGAGCGACGTCGCGGCGATGTCCGCTCGGGCGGTGCGCGACGGCGACACCTACCTCATCACGGGCACGAAGTACTGGATCACGAACGCCGGAATCTCGGACATCTACACGGTCTTTGCCAAGACGGACCCGTCGGCCGGACACCGGGGGATCTCCTGCTTCGTGGTCGAGGCGGAATGGGGGGTGAAGGTCGCGAAGCACGAGGAAAAGCTGGGCCTTCGCGGGAGCCCGACCGGAGAGATCGTCCTCGACGAGGTCCGTGTCCCGGCCGAGAACCTGGTCGGCGAGGAGGGTCGTGGCTTTCACGTCGCCATGCACACGCTCGACCGCAGCCGGCCCACCATCGGGGCCCAGGCGGTTGGGATCGCGCAGGGCGCGATCGACTACGCAGCGGGGTACATGAAGGAACGCCGCGCGTTCGGTGGCCCGATCGCCGACTTCCAGGGGCTCCGGTTTATGCTCGCCGACATGGCCATGCGGACCGAGGCCGCACGCACCCTCGTCTACCGTGCGTGCTCACTCGTCGACGGCGATCCGACGGGCGACCTCGGCATGGTCGGAGCGATGGCGAAGTGCTTCGCCTCTGACACCGCGATGTCCGTTACGACGGACGCCGTCCAGTTGCTCGGCGGATACGGCTACACGAAGGACTTCCCGGTCGAGCGGTACATGCGCGATGCCAAGATCACCCAAATTTACGAGGGGACCAACCAGATCCAGCGGGTGGTCATCGCGAAGAAGCTGCTCGGTTGAGAAGAAGGCCGTCCGCGCGCTGCGTGCTCGCCGTCATGCCGGTCGCTGGTCCACCACTTCTCCCCTCAGGCTCAGCAGCGCGGCAAGGGTCTCCTTCGTGTGCGCCATCCGCTCGGCACCGACGATCGCCACCAGGCGGGCGTTGACCTTCTGCACGGTGGAGAAGACGACGTCCGATGCAGCCCGACCTCTCTCGGTGAGCGTGAGGAGCAGACGTCGGCGGTCGTCGGGGTCGGCCGTGCGCTCGACGTAGCCCCGTACCACGAGCGTGTCGATCAGTTGGCTGGCGGTCTGCTTGGACACGCCCAGATCGGCGATGACGTCACTGAAGGCAGCGCCGTCTGGTTCGAGGAGCCCGAGCACGTAGCCGCCGTTCGCGGGCATGTCGGCGAACCCTGCCTCGGCGAGAGCGTCGCGGACGAACAGCCCGAAGACGCCGCGACCCGGCTTCAGCAGCACCGGGAGGAGCGTGTCTTCTGCCGAGTCTTCGTGCGCCACTGCCCTCGAGCCTAAACCACGAGACCGATATAGTCAAGGGTTAGGACTGTCAGTTATCAAGACTGTCTGGTGTTGGTCCGGGACGCGGTCTTACGGATCCAGCTCGAACGGTGCGACCGGCAAGTGCGCCGCCGCGGCTCGTGCGTGAAGCCGTTCATCCCAGACAGCGAACACGAGATCGGGATCGCCGACGGCGAGCGCGCTCGCAAGATGCACGGCGTCGGCGCCCCGAAGGGCATGCGCGCGGGCGAGCTGGCCTGCGTGGCGCTCCAATCGTGCCGTCAACTCGACAGGCCGGATCGCCTCCCAGAGCTCCTCCCACGCCTGTTCGGCGGTGACCGAGTCGCCCTCGTCGAGATCATGGTCGCGGCTCGCCGCTGCGAGCGCTGCGCACACCTCGGGATAGGCGATGCGGCTCGAGAGGGCCGCGTCACAGCCGTCCCACATGGCGGCGGCCAGATCGCTCCCAGGCTCTTCGACGACGAGCTTCACCAAGGCGCTCGAATCGAAATAGACAAGGGGCACCGGACTCGCGCAGCCCTAGCGCCGTTGTTGGCCGATCTGGGCCGATGCCGAGTTGCGAGGACGCGGCCGGCGTCGGCCGGTCGCGGTCGTTCTCTGCGCGCGCTTTGGACGACCGATCACGCCCTCAGCTGCCAACCGCACGAGAGTGGCCGTCGCCGTGACACCCAGCAGGCGAGCAACGGGAACTCCACGTTCGGTGATGACGATCTCCTCGCCTTCCCTCGCCTGTTCCAACCACTCACTCAGGTGTGCTCTGAGGTCACTCACTGCGACGTCCATGAGGTCATTGTACAGTAGGAAGGTAGAGAAACGTACGAATCAGCCATCTGTGAACGCGCGCCGCTACCGCCGCTCGCCGGCGCGCCAACAGCGGCGCTCGTCGCTCGGTTCGATGGCGGTGGGGCTCCGGCGTCGCGGAGGTGGGAGGGGGGACATGGGGGGAGACGGGGTGTCGGCATAGTCTCATGGCGTGTCCTCGTCCGAGGTCGCCGCGCCGACCGGCGACGACCTGCGCCGGCTGGCGACCAGTCTCATCCAGCTCATCGAGTCGGCCCGCCAGCTGGCGCTCGCCGAGCGTGGCACGAACGAGCTCGCCGCCCGGGTGGAAGAACATGTCGGCGTGGCGCCCCAGGACCTTCCCGTCGTATCGCAGTCCATCCCCATGTACCAGCTCGTCGACGTGCAGGTGGCGATCGAAAGGTGGGTCGAGGACGGTGCACGCCGCTCCACCGATGTCGTCGGGGTCCGAGGCGGGCAGCGACGCTCCCACACCTTCGGTGAGCTCCTCGGCACAGGACACACATTCCGTGTGGGCATCGGACCTCCCGATTACGTGGATGTGCCGGACTCGCCGGACACCACGCGGACCTGCATCCAGTTCGGTGTCCTTCTCATGGCAGACGGGGACGAACGGTGGGCCATGCTCATACGGATCGAAGACCGAGGCCCATTTCAGCAGGCGGTCCTCGAGGTGGTCTCCAAGGAGAAGGCTGGTTCTCAGAACCTGCTTGCCGAGCTCCGGCGGCTCGCGGTCCTGCACAGCGTGCTGCGTGGCCAGGTACTCGCCCTTTCTCGGGGGGAAGGCGAGTACGGGGGCTTTCAGTTCCTGCGGCGCCCGACTCTTCGCCGGGAAGAGCTGGTGCTCCCGGAGGCCACGCTCTCGCAGATCGAGGACCACGTCGTGAGCGTCGCCCACCATCGGGAGCGGTTGCTGGCTGCTCGCCAACATCTGAAGCGGGGTGTGCTCCTGTACGGCCCGCCAGGAACGGGCAAGACGCACACCGTCCGCTACCTTCTCTCCCAGCTGACCGGCGTGACGGCGTTCGTCCTCTCGGGCCAAGGTCTCCGGCACATCGGCCACGCCTGCAGCCTCGCTCGGCTCCTCGAGCCATCCCTCGTCGTGCTGGAGGACGTGGACCTCATCGCCGCTGACCGGTCGTTCGGGCCCATGGGCAACACGCTCCTCTTCGAGGTGCTGAACCAGATCGACGGTCTGGGAGAGGACGTCGACGTCACCTTCCTGCTCACGACCAACCGGGTCGACATCTTGGAGCGGGCACTCTCGGAGCGGCCCGGACGCGTGGACGTGGCGGTGGAGATCGCGGTGCCCGACACCGAGGGAAGGTTGCGACTGTTCCGCCTCTACGGACGGGGGCTCGGGGTGGCCGGGCTCTCCGACGACGACCTCGCGCCGGCGTCTCGAGCCACCGAGGGGCGCACCGCGACCTACATCCGGGAGGTGGTCCGCCGCGCGGCGCTTGCGGCGGCCCTCGAGGACGGGACGGCGGCGTTGCGGGTGACCGGCCAGACGCTCGAGCGCGCCGCCACCACGCTCCTCGCCGACCGCTCGGCCCTCACGAGGTCGCTCCTGGGCGGACCTGTCGAGCCGGACGCCGAGCCCCCGATCCAGGGCGCGCCCGCGATCGTTTCGCGCATGTGGAGCGGATTCGGCCCTGGGAAGGTTCGGCAGGAGCCGCCACCCTTCGGCGCGGAGGGCTGACCGGTGGTTCGGTTCCCGGACTCACCGATCTATGCCGGATTCAGCCACCCGATGCGCTTCGAGGGCGACATCTACGACCTCGAGTGCATCCAGGGCGAGGTCCCCCCGCAGCTCGAGGGGACGTTCTTTCGGGTCCAGCTGGATCCCCAGTACCCGGCGCGCAACGGCGACGACATGCCGTTCAACTGGGACGGGATGATCACGAGCTTCCGGTTCTCGGGCGGGCACGTCGACTTCCGCTCACGCTATGTGCGTACCCCGCGCTTCGTGGCCGAGCGCGCCGCGCGTCAGGCCCTCTTCGGCTCCTACCGGAATCCCTACACGGACGATCCTCGCGTCGCGGGAATCGTCCGGGGGCTCGCCAACACCAACGTCTACTTCCACGCCGGCCGCTTGCTCGCCTCGAAGGAGGACAGCCACCCGATCGAGATCGACCCCGACACGCTCGAGACCGTCGGCGTCTTCGACTGGGACGGGGCGGTGACGAGCCTGACGGCCACCGCGCACCCCAAGGTCGACCCTGCGACCGGTGAGCTCGTCTTCTTCGGCTATGCCGCCAAGGGGGAGTCGACGCCCGACATTGCGTACTACGAAGCCGATGCCAGCGGGAAGGTCACCCACGAGGCCTGGCTCCTCCCGCCGTACCCGGCGATGATCCACGACTGGGCGGTCACCGAGCATTTCGTCGTCTTCCCGCTCACGCCCCTCGTCATGGACCACGACCGGTTGAAGGCGGGCGGCTCGCCGTTCGTCTGGGACGGGTCCCGCGACGCCTGCCTCGGCGTGCTGCCGCGCAAGGGCGGCCCGGACGAGATCCGCTGGTACCGCAACTCGAACCGGTTCGCCAGCCACGTCATGAACGGCTTCGACGACGGACGGCTCGTGCACGTCGACACGCCGGTCGGCACGACGAGCGCCTTCCCGTTCTTCCCGGACGTCACCGGCAAGCCCTTCGATCCGACGGCGACCCGGGCGTACCTCTCTCGCTGGACGGTCGACACCGAGGGCGGGGAGAGCTTCGAGGAAGCCCGCCTCGTCGGGGCGCCGGGGGAGTTCCCGCGCATCGACGACCGATTCGCCACGAAGCCCTACGGGTTCGGCCTCATGTCGCTCACCGACGTCCCCGGTGACGACCGGTTCCCTCCGCCGAACGGCGCCTACCGCTTCGTCGCCGCCGTCGCGCCCGAGACCGGCCGGGTGGACGTCTACTACCCGGGAGACCGGTGCGCTCCCCAGGAGCCGTGCTTCGTGCCTCGCCGTCCGGGAGCAAAGGAAGGCGACGGCTACGCCCTCGTCGTCGTCGGGCGCCTCGACGAGATGCGCAGCGACCTCATCGTGCTCGACACGACCGACCTCGGCGCCGGGCCTGTCGCCACCTTGGCGCTGCCGTTCCGCCTCCGCTACGGCTTGCACGGGAACTGGGTCGACGCCACCATGCTGACCACACGCTCCGCCCCTGAGGGCGCGACACACGTGACAGGAGATGAGCCGGCATGACCAAGTGGCGAGCGCAAGCCCCGTCCTTGAGGGCGGATAAGCGAGCCCGACGGAACGTGAGCCAGAGGGGGATGAAGACACACCCCCTAAGTAGGCTGAACACCGTGGTCGCAGACACGAACAAGGGCACACGCAAGCGCAAGAGGAAGCGTGGTGAGCCCACCTACGTGGAGTCCTGGCCACTGCGTGCGACTCCCCGTTCGAGGTCCACCTGCACCAAACGCTTCGACGCAGGAAGACGCGCCTACAACGCCTGTCTCGGAGAAGCATTCGAGCGCTCTGCTCGAGTGAAGGCGGACCCCCGCTACGAGCCGGCGAGAAAGCTTGCCAAGGGCACCAAGGAACGGACCGAAGCCTTCTGTGCCCTCGACGACGACCACGGCTTCACCGAGAGGGCGATGATGTCCTACGCGTCAGGGTTGCGCTCCACCTGGGTGCGAGAGCACGTCTTCGCCCAGGAAGCACAGGTCTTGGGGAGACGTGCCTTCCGTGCCGTGCGCCGGTGGCACCTGGGCCTCGGCGGCAAGCCCCGGTTCCGTCCCCGCTCCCGGCCCCTCCACACCATGGAGTGCAAGGACCTGAACGGCACCATGAAGCCCGTGGTGAACGACGGTGCTCTCGTCGGCGTGGTGTGGTCCGGGGTGGACTTCACCCTCGCCCCACCCCGGGGCGAGACAGAGGCCCACGAGCTCGACCGCATCAACCACCTCGCCGTGAGCGGCGCCCTGCGCTACCTCCGGATTCTCGAGACCACCGTGAGGGGCAAGAAGACCTACCGGGTCCAGTTCGTTCTCGACGGTGTGCCACCGAAGCGGCACGAGACCGGCACCGAGCGTGTGGGCTTCGACATGGGCCCCTCCCACGTGGACGTCGTGCCCGAGAGGTCCCCCGCCTTCAGGGTGCAGCTCGCAGACGGCATCGGACCCCTCGGCGCCGAGCTGCGTCGTCTCCAAAGAAAGCTCGACCGCCAGCACCGTGCTGGCTCACCAACCTGTTTCGACGAAAAGGGCAGGCACAAGCACGGGGGCTGCGACTGGAAGGACCGCTCGAAGAACGCAAAGAGGACCAAGTCCAAGGTGGCAGACCTCCACCGCCGCCAGGCAGCCACGAGGGACCGTTGCCACGGAGAGCTCGTGAACCTCGTCCTCTCCATCGGGGTGCACCTCTGCGCAGAGGCTCTCGACTACAGAAGCTGGCAGAAGAGGTTCGCGCGCTCGGTCAGGGACAGGGCACCGGGACTGTTGGTGCACAAGGCTTCCCGCAGGGCTTCATGGGCCGGCGGGAGCCTCTACGCCTTCAGCCCCTACACCACTGCCCTGTCCCAGGCCTGTGTCTGCGGGGAACGGGTGCCAAAGGCACTCTCCGAACGTGTCCACCGCTGCTCCCACTGCGGGCTGGTGGC
>JASHYA010000173.1 GCA_030043315.1 Acidimicrobiales bacterium | reverse complement strand
GGAGGTCCCTGCCGCCGGCCAACGACGCGGTGAGCGGCGTGGTGACGTTGCGCCTGGAGGTCGATGTCCCCCCGATCAAAAGGCGCGTGCCTGCGAACCGGGCGCTCTCGAGCAGCCGGTCGTGATAGCGAAAGAGGACCGGCACCGTCCGCGGCCTGCGCCCCGCCCGCACCACGACCACCACCCCGGCAGAGCGCACGACGACGTCTTTGCCCGAGACGGCCTTGAGGTCCGCCCCGACGAGCCCAGCGCCAGCACCGAGGCACACAAGGGCCTGGGCGCGCATGCGGCGTTGCTCGGTCGGCTGGGCATCTGCCAAGGCCAGGTAGCCGGCGATCTCTGCGCCGCTGTAGGGGGGCTTCGCCCGCTCGCGGCACAGCCACACGGGCGGCGGCGCACACTGTGCCGCCCGGGCGATCGCCCGCAGGTTGGTGCGCACCGTGCGGCGCGTCGGTGCCGACAGCGCCGTCACCCCCGGCGCGCAGCACCGCTCGATCACCGAGGGATGGACAAGCACCTCTTCACTCAGTTCCAAGCCGACGGACTCAGCGAAGGCCCCGAGCCGGCTGGCCGCGTACAAAAAGGCCTTGGCCCGGTTGGGAGTCCTCGGACGGGCTCGCGCCGTCAGCTCCTTGGCGAAGCAAGCGGCAGCGGGTGAGACCGTGCGCGGGCTGAACCGCTCGATCGCCTCGGCGACCCGTGTCATTCACCCGTTATACTGAATGTCATGCCGACACGGGTGGATGCTCCGTGCCAACCTGGCGAGGTGGTGCTCGCCCCCGAGATCCGACAAGAGGCCCGTCGGCTCCACCAAGCGATCGCCGCCATCGACTACGTCTTGCCGGGGACCTTGTCGCGCCGTGTCGTGCGCTGCGGGCGCATGGGCTGTCGGTGCCACGGCGACCCGCCGCAGCTGCACGGTCCGTACTGGTGGTGGACCCGCAAGGTGGACAAAAAGACCGTCACCCGCCTGCTCAGCGACGAGCAGGTCGCGGACTACCAGCAGTGGTTCGAAAACGCCCATCGGCTGCGCGCGCTCGTGAGCGAGCTCGAAGCGCTCGGACTGCGAGCCGTCGCGGCCGACCCCCGCTCACTGCGCCGCCCCGGCGGCCGCAAACCGGCGTCACCCGGCTGAGCGGTGTGGGCGCCGAGCGCTTATCTCGTGGGTGAGGCTCCGATCACGCGTCGTAGACCCTGGTCAACTCCAAACGTGAAGACCTCACCACCGAAAAGACAAAAGTCCAGCTCACAGGCTATGGACGCCCGACCGCCGATCTCTGAGCACTGGATACGCCGGATCGGTCTGATCAGATGGACAACAGCTCGGCGGCCTTGGTCTCGCTGTCCCGGAGGAGCACGGGGAGCTTCTTGGCCGTGGCCGCGGCGGTCTTCGGGTCGAGGCAGACGCGAAACACGGCGTGGATGAGTGCACGGCTGAACAACAGCCCGGCGAGACGATCACGTTCCTCCTCGGTGAGACCGGTCCGTCGGGTGTAACCCTTCATGAAGGGCACCGCGGCCCATCCCGATCTCAGGACCAAGGACATGGCGGCGAGACGGGAACCTCGGCCCGCCGAGGTCCAGTCGACCAGGACCGGTCCTGCAGCCGTGAAGATCGCGTTCTTGGGAACGGGGTCGGGATGGACCAACGCCTCGGGCAGGCCGTGACCGCCGTCTGCCGCCGCCGCCGCCGCTCGCAGTTCCTCGACGGCGTCGATGCCCTCGTCGGACACCCGGTCCTTCAATTCGTCGAGCCAACCGGCCACCACCTGGAGCTCATCGCTCATCGTCCCTTCCGCGAAGTGGTGCAGCGCTCCGGCGGGCCGGTCCGCACCGGCAGGGACATCCAGGCGATTCAGCTGCCCGATCCTGGCCCCCAGGGTGTAGATCGGGTGGGGCGGGCGCTTGGGCTTTGGGACCTGCTTGACGAAGCCGGTCACCAGCACTGCTTGGCCATCGTGCACGGTGAGCGGGGCGTCGCCGAAGGGGCGTTCGGCCGGGAAGTCCACCTCGGCGAGGTAACTGAGCACTGCGAGGTCAGCTTCGGCGGCTGCGTAGGGTCTTGCTGCCGAGAACAACCTAGCCACGAGCGGCAGCGGGCGTTCACGGCTGTCGACACGGAACACGCCGACGTCGAGCTGCTGGACCTTGGCGATGGTGATCCGGCACGTCTTTTCGAGATGAGCGGGCAGCGTGTCCACTCCCACCCTGTGGTGCATCTGGGCGAGGACGCTCTCGAACCCTGACGCCCAGGACGGGGCCATCTCCAAGACGCTAACCACCGAGCTGCAGGCCACCTGCCCGGTGACGGTGCGGAGCGCAGGCGTGCGAAGCGCCCCGGCGAAGCACGGCGGCGGCAATTATCAATTACGAGGCCGAACTAACGGAGGCGCATGCGCGTGCTGCCCGGGTTGCGTACTCTTGCCGAGAAGCGCAACGGTGTCTCCAACCGGAAGTCGCCGGGTCTCGCGCTTTGGCGGAGGGGAGGAACCATGACGGACGGGGACATGAGGGCTGCCGTGACCTTCCGGCGTGCACTGAAGGGGTTCTTTGCCTCGGTGCTCGTCGTCTCGGGGGCGACGATCGGCGTGCTGTCGGTGACCTCGGTTGCCGGGGCCACTACAACACCCCTCACGACGGCAGCCACCCTCGCGCTCAGCCCCGGCAGCGTGACCCACGGGTCAACCACCGCGGTAACCGTGACCGGCACCATCTCCGAGCACACACACGAGGGCACCGGCTACCCGGCGGGCACAGTCACGGTCACGGTCACAGGTAGCGCGGCCGGCGCGAGTTGCACAACGGCAGTGGCGCTCGCCAAGACAGGAACCACATCCGACAAGGCAGCGTTCACGTGCACGCTCACCGGGGCAACGGTTGCAGCCCTGTCGATAGCCACGCACACCCTCAAGGTCACCTACCCGGGCGGCAAGTCGTCCACAGGCACCTACAAGCTCAGCTCGTCCACAGCGACGACCACCCTCTACGACGACACAGTGGCCCTCTATGTGCGGACCTCGGGCGAAGTGACGACCGGGTGCACAGCCCCGACAACAGCGCACAGCTGCGCCACGATCCCGGAGGCCATAGCCGCGGCCGAAAGTCTGACGGGTAAGGGGGTCACCATCACAGTCGGGCCGGGGATCTACACAGAGCACACAATCGGCGTCCCAGAGGCGGGGTGGGCCTCGCTGACCATCGCAGGCGCCGGCTCCGCATCGACCACGGTCGACGGTGACACAGCGGGCACCGTGTTCCTCGTCACAGGCAGGGTCACGATCAACGAACTGTCGATCACCCACGGAACAGCGACGTATCGCTACACCGAAACCGACACTTATGGGGGGGGAATCGACACGTATCCCGAAGGGACAATCGTCCTCGACAACGATGTCTTCTCCACAGACCACGCAAGCTATGTGGGCGGTGGCCTGAACGTCACAATTGGCGGTCACGCCTCGCTCACAGACGACAGCTTCGAGCACGACAGCGCGTCAACATTCGGCGGCGCCCTCCGCAACACAGGCGGCTCCGTAACGATGTCAGCGTACCTCACAGGGAACTCAGCCAAGGCAGGGGGCGGCATCTACAACGGCGGAGGCGGGACCCTCACAATGTCTGCCGGCGCCTTCAACAACAAGGCGACAACATCCGGTGGCGCCATCTACAACTACGACGGACACGTGACCTTGCACGCCGGGACATACAACGACACAGACACGGCAATTTACGGTGGCGGGATCTATAACGGCGGCGGCGGCATCCTTACACTGACAACAACCTATGTGAACGCCGACCACGCAACGTCCGGCGGCGGCATCTACAACGACGGGAGCACGGTCACCGCCAAGAACAACAGCCAAATCATTGGCGACGGGGCGACAACATCCGGTGGCGGCATCTACAACGGCGGCGGCGGCACGGTCACCCTGACATCGGCCTATGTGAACGGAGACCACGCAACGTCCGGCGGAGGCCTCTACAACGACGAGAGCACGGTAACCGCCAAGAACCACAGCCAATTCGTCAGCGATGGGGCGACGACATACGGCGGAGGCATCTTGAGCACGGGCGCCGTCGCCACATCGGTCGCGGTGACATTGGCACAGGTCACAATCAAAACAGACAACGCGAATAATGGTGGCGGGGTTTACGGTGTGACAGGCGAGTACATCTTCAGCACAGACACCATTACGAAAGACACTGCGACGACGTACGGCGGCGGTGTCGACAGCACATTTGGCACGCTCATTTTGACCGGCAACACCATCACGACAGACACGGCCGCCTATGGCGGCGGCTTCAGTGTGATCGGTAGTGCTTTCGGCATCACAGGAGGAACCGTCTCCAAAGATACGGCGACGGCAGACGGCGGCGGCATCTATGCCGACGGTCCAGCAACCGTCCACGCCAGGGGCTCCATCCTCTTCACAAGTGACCATGCGACAGAAGGCGGCGCGATCTACTCCGACGCTGGCGTCTTCTTCGCCGGTGATACCTTCTCCACAGACACCGCGACAGACGGTGGCAGTATCTACAACACGAGCCAGGACTCCCTGGGGGAGGACACGTTCTCGGGAGACAGTGCCGACGACGGCGGCGCCCTCTACAACACTGGGACAGTCACGGCGGTCAACGACACGTTCTTCGATGACTCGGCGACCGGTCAAGGCGGCAGCGTGCTCAACACCGGGACCGTCCACGTGACGGACGCCACCTTCGCGCACGACTCGGCCACAACAGCAGGGGGCGGTGTGCGGAACGCGACAACCGCTACCTTGACCGCTGCCAACTCCATCTTCTCCACAGCGACCTGTGCGGGAACCGTCACGGACGACGGCTACAACGTGGAGACTGGTGACACCTGCGACCTCGGCTCGTCGAGCCTCAACACAAACACCACCATCGGCCTTGCTGCCACGCTCGCCGCCAATACATCGACAGGTCCCGAGACCCTTGCCATCGGTCCGACAAGCTCGGCGTTCGAGCTCGTCCCTCGTGCCGAGTGCACACCGAAGACCGACGAGCGGGGTGACACCCGTCCTGGCGTTCCGCACAAGAGCTGCGACGCGGGCGCCTACGAGTACCAAGCCCCTCCGCCACCTCCTGTCGCCACATCGGCGACGGTGCCCGGCGCCCCCACGCTCACGAGCGCCACGCCTGCCACAGGGAGCGTCCAGCTGGCCTGGACCGCTCCCGGGACAACTGGCGGCAGCACGATCACCGGCTACGAGGTCTGCTATGCCACGACGAGCAGCGGGGTCGCCGCGTGCTCGACGCACGCCACAACGGCTGCGGTGACCTCGACGACGGTGAGCGGCCTCACCAACGGCACGACGTACTCGTTCGCGGTGAAGGCCGAGAACGTGAAGGGCTACGGACCGCTCTCGAACGTAAAGACAGCCACGCCGTCCTCCGCCCCGCGCGTCACACGCACCTACGGGAAGACAGCCGACACAACGGCCGCGGCCGAGCTCACCCGTGCGTTCCCCTACACAAAGGACTCGTGCCCGACGTCCCGCGCGGTCGTGCTGGCGACGACAAAGGCCTACGACGACGCGCTCTCGAGCCAGTTCCTGGCGGGCTCCCTCACAACCGGGACGCTCCTCACGCCGACGACGAGCCTGTCCAGCGTGACGGCCACCACCTTGAAAGACGAGGGGATCAAGACCGTCTACGTGGTGGGCGGCCCCTTGGCCATCAC
>JASHYA010000172.1 GCA_030043315.1 Acidimicrobiales bacterium | reverse complement strand
ACGCGTGAGGTCCTCGGTCATCTGTCGCGGAGGCCCGGAAGGGCGTGAGAGCGGGTGGACGTCGAGGGGGCGCGCGGAGAGGGCACCGCGGCGGCGAAACGGCGGTCGCAATCGAGCTAGAGCCCCAATAGCCGCCTTCTGGTGCTCGACTACGCTGGCTCGCGCACTCGGGCGAGTGGCGGAATAGGCAGACGCGCAGGATTCAGGTTCCTGTGTCCGAAAGGATGTGGGGGTTCAAGTCCCCCCTCGCCCACCCCCTCGCCCACCCCCCCTCGCACACCCCCTCGCCCACTCCACGCCAGACAAAACCGCCGCGGAGGGCCACCGGGGACGGGAGGGGCGGGCCGCCGGGGACGGGGGCCACCGGGGAAAGGGGACGGAAACGGGTGCCGCTAACCCAGCTGAACAGCCTGCTCCCGAGCCTCGTCGTCAGGGCTGACAAGATTGGCATGGCGGAGGAACAACCTCCACTCGCAGTTCTCCAGGCGGTAGGCATGCGTGGTCCGAAGAGTCCGACTTCCGGGTTGTTCGACCTTACGAGTCATGTGCTCGAGGACGACGGTCACGGCAAGATCTCCGGAACCGGCCGATACAAGCCGCTCTATCGACAGGCCAGTCCAGTCGAGGCTCTTGGACGCGCCGAGCAAATGCGCCCTAACGTTCTCCCACCCCTGGGCGTAGCTACCAACCGCGCCGAGGATCACGACATCATCAGCGTGCGACCACATCTCCAGGAACGGCTCGGAGTTTCCTTGCACTTGATAGCTGAGACCGTCCCAGCATCGTTGGACAAACTCCTCGAGCTGGCTGTCGTCGAACGGGGCTCCATCCAGTTCCACAGTCATCTCTGAACCTTCCTTTCTTGCCGAGCTAGACGGCTTGGGGTCACGTCGTTTTGATCAGGCCGCCATCGATCACGTAGTTCGCCCCCGTGATGTTGGCGGCGCGATCGGAGGCGAGGAACGTGACAAGCGTCGCAACCTCTTGCGGCGTCGTGAACCGCCCGGTTGCAATGGCTGCTGCCGCACTCGCGCGGATCGTGTCGGCGTCCGTCCCGGTCGCGTCAGCCAACGTCGCCGCGACACCGTGTTCACCCAGCCACAAGTCGGTGCTGACTTGCCCTGGCGAGACGCAGTTCACACGGATCCCCTTCGGACCAAACTCCTGGGACAAGGACTTGCTGAGGTTCACGACGCCGGCCTTAGCGACGCCGTAGTCAACGGTGGCGGCGTCGGGTTGGAAGAACGAGTTGACCGATGCGATGTTCACGATCGATCCAGACCCTTGTTCGAGCATCGGTCGAAGGGCGGCACGGGTGGCACGGAGACCGGTGAAGAAGTCAATCTTGAGCGCCCATTCGAACTCCTCGTCGCTCGTAGCCAAGAACCCGTCGACCCGTATCCGTACCGCCCCGACGTTGTTCACAAGCACGTCGAGTCGACCGTGCTCGTCTATCGCCCGTTTTATAAGCGTCGCCGGCCCGTTCTCGGCCAGGAGGTCCACGGAGACCGCAAGGACTCGGTCCACGCCGTCCAGGTTCTCCGTTGAGAGCGAACCTGCGACGACGTACGCGCCTTCGGCGACAAGTGCCCGGGTGATCGCCAGGCCGATGCCGCTGTTGGCTCCCGTGACCACCGCGACCTTGTCCGTCAGCTGTAGGTCCATTGACCCCGGCCCCTACGCCGCCGGGTCGTCGAGGATCCCGTCGAGCCAGCTGTCAACGGCTGAGGCGACCTCCTCCCAGTCCGTCGCGACCATGTGAAAGTGGGGCCGACCCTCGAACTCGAGATAGTCGGTCCTCGCCGGGGAGTGTTCATAGCGCTTGTACTGCGCCTTGGAGAGCGACGCAGGAACGGTGTGATCTTCAGCGGCGCCGACAATGAGGAGGGGCGCTCGATCCCCGTTCTTGAAGTGGACTTCCGTCGGCGAATGAAGGTGGAAATTTGCAAACCCCGCGTCGTAGAAGATCTGCCCGGTCTCGGGTACCGCGTAACGCTCGTAGGCCGCAGCAGCATCTGCCTTCGAGAAGGTGTTGATGAACGCGTAGGTAAATTCCTCGGCCGTCAGGGTCACGACACCGTGCCACTTCGATGGGTGCGCCAGCGCCGGGCTTGCCGACTTCAGCGTTGAGAACGGCAGCACGAGGATTCCCTTCGGAGGTGCCGGGCTCATTGCCACCCCGGCTCGGCCGAGGCCTCGGTCGAGGAGCAGTTCGACGAAGAGGCCCCCGTAGGAGTGACCGATAAGCACAGGTGGTTCGCCGAGGGACTCAATGAGCTGCGCGTAATGGTCCACGATCTCTTGGACGCCCAGTCCCGAAGACGCCTTTGCGGTCTCCCGCATCTCCTCAACGTCGCCCTGCTTGCGCGGCCATTCGGGCGCAGAGACGGCAAAGCCACGCTTAGCGAAGTAGTCGACGTAGTTCTCCCAGCTACGCGCTGAAAGCCAGGCGCCGTGAATGAAGACGAGCGGGATCTGCCCGTCCTGGGTTCCACTGGTTTCCACGGGTCCCTCCTCCTCCTTTAGGTACGATCCGGTGAAGCTAACGCCGGGCCACGACAGGGAAAAAGTCCGATTGGGACCGGATCCAGACCGTCCCGGGACTTAATCCTCCGGCAGCTCCATTCGAGGCGGGCGCTCGGTCAGCCATCCTTCGGAGTCGCGGACTCGAAGCGCGGTCTCTACGACATAGGTCGCCTCTTCGCTAGGTGGCCACCGCGAGACGAGGTCGCTGGGAAAGCTGATCGGGGGGTCGAACGGGACTGCCACGAGACTGCTATCCAAGTCGCTCGCCCAATCACCCACCATCACTGACACCGCCTCTCCGTTTGCCACCGGGGGCAATCGCCGGTCCCAGGGCGCACTGGCGCTCAGCACCGTTTGGTCGAGTTCGAACCCATGGGCGCGCAGCACGCCGCGCAGCCAGGCATTGAAGAGGACCCCGGCGGGCTCGCGGGGGAGCAGAACAAGCTCGGACACGAACTCTTTCATTGGAATCGGTGCTGCTTTTAGTGCGTAGCGGTGCGACCGGGGAAGTGCAGCAAGTAGCGGCTCATCCTTGAGCGCGTCGACCCTCACGGCGAACCGGCGAGCGGCGGCGGGGGATTCCATCACAACGGCCCCGTCGAGCTCGTGCGCGCCGACCCGTCGAAGTGAATCGGGCGTCACCTCTTGCTCCAGCCGCAGGTTCAAATCGGGCCGACCTGAGCGCAGCACCTCGGCGATACGTGTCGCCGCCGCTCCGTTGAAAGGTCCGTAGCCAAGACGCACGAGCCCGCTACCGGCTCCAGTCAGACGCCGAGCGTCGGCCAGCGCCCCATCGATCTCGGCCAACGCTCTCCGAGTGCGTTCCAGCAGCAGCGACCCGGCCGGCGTCAACTCGACGCGGCGAGTCGTGCGAACGAATAGCACAACCCCCAAGTCGCGCTCCAATTGGCGGATGACCCGCGACAAGGGCGACTGCGACATGTGCAAACGCTCGGCGGCTCGGGCGAAGTGCAACTCCTCAGCCACGGCTACGAAATAGCGCAGCTGCCGGAGCTCAACCTGGGACTCCACCGCGAGGATTCTGGTCCTCTACCGAGTGAAAGCGCCAGGACTGTCGGCGACGAAGCCGCGAGCGAGCCCCCAGGACCGGCGCCCTACACCATCGGCTCGTCGTAGGCCGATCCGGCCGCGTGTGCGCCGGTATCCCGGCGTCGGGGGCGGTGGCCACCCCAGACCCGTCGTGCGCCAACGTGGGCGCCCTCTTTGTACGGTGCCGGCGGAGGAACTCGATGACCTTCGGCACTGCGAGGACGAGGGGTCGACCGCTGGCGACGACCTTGATGGTGCCGCCGGCGGCCTCACGGACGATGTGGCCGAAGACCTCTCTTCCGGCCCATCGCACCCCGAGAACGGCGCGAGTGGCCCACAGTGCACTTCAGCGGCCACAAGTCCCCCCTCGCCCACTCCCGACCCGAGAGCATCCCGGGATGATCCGCGACCTGCCGTCACTCAGCCCTCGAAAACCGCACTGCTCGCCCACCCTCTTGTGTCCACAGAGAGGGAGGGGCGCACAGCGGCGCCGGCTTCCGGGCGCAGCCCGGCAGGGGGTCCGAACGCCGGGCAGCTGCCCACCCTGATGCATCCTCAGGTCGTCGGGCGCAATGGGCAACGACGGCGCGCAGTCCCAGCCGCCCCAGATTCGATCTTCGTTCGGCTCAGGCTGCCTTGCACGCTGTCACTGTTGTGCCTGGCAACGTCGTGGTCTTGGTCTTAACGGTGAGCTTTCCTGTCGCTGTACCGGTGTAGACGATCGCGTACCCGTTCTTTGTTAGTCGCGCACTCGGCACCTGCGTCAGCCATGGGCCTTTCACGTTTGTCGGTGTAGCAGTTGTCTTCGCCGTCAGGGCGGCGAGCGTCGCCGGGTAAGCGCCTGTTGGGGACTGGGCCTTGTACGCCTCGAGGGCCGACTCCACGGTCTCCACTGTCTGATTGCACGCGGCCACCGACGCGCCCTTGATCGTGCCTCCCCCGGACGCGCCCTTGGTTGTGCCTAGCCCAGACGGGATCTTGGTTGTCGTGCCTGCCCCAGACGGGGCCTTGGTGGTTGTTGTGCCCCCCACTGCCAAGACCACGATCGTGGCGAGAACCGCCAGGACGACGATCCCGATGACGAGTCCGATAAGGGCAGACCCTTCCTCGTTGCTCCGCGCCTTAGGCAATTAATGCTCTCCATAGTGGGTGACGAAGAGATCGAGTGCAGCTGTGCCGCTGGCGGAATTCCTAGCAGGAAGGGTGTACGGATTTCGCCAAGTGCAATGGTCGCCACCTGAGTAGTAGGTCATAACTCCGTCGGTTTCATAGCCGCCTCCCAACGGGTCTCCATCGCCTGCGCGTGCGTGGGGGAGTCGCGCTCGGCGGTAGCGGGTCCCAGTTCCCAGCTGCCTCGATTGGATCTTCGTCGTCCAGCATCGGTGCGACCTCTGGCACTGTGCAACAGGGCGAGACTACCTCGACTACGGAGTCAGGTCCGGGAGAACGAGCGTCACAATCGGGCTTCATCAAGCGGCCTCTCTCCGGACCGAAACTTCCCGTTCAGCCGCCGTTCTCCGGCTCGGGCGGCGGGATGGGTGCGGGGGCAAATCGCTCCAGCTTGGTGTCGATCTCTGCGTTCAGGTGGTCATGACTGGACGCATACCCCGTGATGACCGCGATGAAGTGTGCAGCGGAGAGGCTTTTCAACCGCATGGCAGTCCTCGCGCGCACGGTGGCGGTCCGAGGCACGCGGCGCAAGAGCGCGATCTCCCCGAATCCCTCACCGCGACCCAGGGTACCGATCACCTGGCCGTCACCGAGCAACTCTGCGGCGCCGTCCTCAACGACGTAGTAGCGATCCCCGACGTCACCCTGATCGAAGACGAGGCCCCCCGCCGCCACTTCCTCGGACTCGAGGCCGTTGGCGAGCGCTTCGAGCGCGGGAAGCGTGAGGGGGCGCAGCATGCCGACACCACGGAGCAAGTTGATGTCGCTATCTCTCACGACCATCGTCGCGTCGAGCCTGTGCAGGCGCCGCCGTCCGAGGATCACGGCGAGCGGGCACAGCGCGCCGATCGCGATCAGCGCATTGCGCAGGCCCGCCACGCCGATCACCGAAGACGCCACAACGGAGCCAACCGCCACCGACGCGGTGACGACGCTCTCCAACAGGACGAAGACGCGACCCATCACCTCGTCTGAAGCCAGCCGGGCGGTGAGCGTGTAGAAGCTGATGTCGACAATCGCATTGGCTACGCCGACCGCAGCGAGCAAGCCGAATGCCCCCGCCTCTGATGGGAACACCCCGATGAGGAGGATCGGCAAACCCCAGAGTGCGACACCCACACCGAACCACCCCGCGAGCCGGTGGGTCCCGATGAGTGACGCGGTTGCCAGCGAACCGATCACGGCTCCTGCCCCGACGGCCGCGGTCAGATATCCGGCACCCGCCTCTCCGATGTGCAGGAGCTGGATCGCGACGACGACGGCGAAGACCGACAGCGCGCCCCGGGTGAAAGTCTGCGCCGCGCTGAGGCCTCCGAGCAGCGCGAGGTCGCGGCTGGCCAAGACCGCGCGGAGACCTCCGAGCAGCTGCGTCCAGATCTCATCTCGTTCTCGCGAGGCACGCTTCGGTGGTGCAGGGCCATGCACTCTCAGGACAAGCACCGCCGACCACAACGCACATCCGGCTGCGACGGCGAAGGCGACCCTGATGTCGGTCGACGCAAGGATCAACGCGGCCAGCAGCGGTCCGAGAAGGGTCGCGAGCGAGTCGAACAGGCCGCGGACGGCATTGGCGCTCGTCAGCTCGAGGGGGGTCTGGCTCAACGACGGGAGCAGAGCCGAGCTGACGGGACGGTACAGGGTGGCGGCAGATGTGGCCACCACGGCGAAGACGTAGACCCCGGGCGGCGAGCCCAGCGCGACCATCAGGGTGGCGAGGGCCGTCGCCACGCCGCAGACCGCCGAGACAAGGACCAAGGTCCGCTGGCGCGGCCACCGGTCGCTCAGCGGCGCGACCAACGGCGCCAGCACCGCCCCGGGAGCCGTCCGCAAGAAGAGCACGAGTCCGACCGCAGCTGGCCCGCCCACGCGGAAGGCGTAGACGGAGAGGACGACGGTGACGGTCCACGTGGAGGTCCGCAGCGCACCGAAGCTGAGCTGAGCACGTCGCAGGTTCGGGTTGCGCGCGTTACTGACGAACGCACCGCCGGCTGCCCTCAGGCGATCCCCCACCCGGAGGCCCAACACGTCCGGACGGTATGCCGCTGCGCCTCTTGTGTCAACCGACATGAGAAGAGACCGGACGTAGCCGCAGTCACGACCTCGGGAGCCCCATTTGAAGGTTCGTCCGCGACCGAGTCCTCACGCGGCGCGGGCCTTGACGGAGAAATCTTCGCTTCCTTATCATTCACGGGCTCCTGCCCGCTGAGGGGGGCCGTGACGAACACCCAGCAGCCGGATCCGGGCTACGAGCGGCTCGGGGGGAAGAAACTCAGGCTCCCCGACGTCGTCGCCCAGTCGGTCGGTTTCATGGGACCGGTCTTCTCTTCGGCGTTCGTCATCCCGCTGGTCGTCGGTGTGGTAAGCGCGACGGGCAAGGGTGGCGGTGTCGCGTCGCCCCTTTCGGTGATCATCGCGGCCATCGGAGTGTTCGCACTGGGTTGGCTCATCTCCCGGTACGCCCGAAGGATCCATGCGGCGGGTTCGTTGTACGACTACGTGTCCGAGGGCTTGGGCGAGCGCGCAGGAGTGGCCGCGGGATGGCTCTACTACGGAGGCGTGTTGATCCTGGTCGTCGGCCTCCTGCTCCTCATCGGTGGCTATCTCCAGACAGAGATCGTCACCGACTTCGGCGTGGACCCGATGCCGCCGTGGGCGTGGACGGCTCTTCTCATTGCGGGCTTGTTCTGCGTCTTGTACTTCGGGGTGCGCATCTCGACGCGCGTGCAGCTCGTCCTCGCGCTCATGTCGATTCTCGTAGTTCTCGGGTTCTTCGTGATGGTCATCGTGAAGCTCGGTGGAGCCAATTCGGTGGCACCGTTCAAGCCATCGTCGGCGGCGGACGGCTACGGCGGAATCTTCTTCGGGGTCCTCTACGGCGTGCTCCTCTTCGTCGGGTTCGAGACGGCCGCCAACCTGGCGGAGGAGACGTCCAACCCGAGGCGCGAGATCCCTCTTGCGATTCTCCTCACCGCCGGGATCGCCACGGTCTTCTTCGTGCTTGCCGCCTACGTCGAGGTAGCCGGGTTCCACTTCAGCCTCAAGGCGATCACGTCCGCCTCGGCGGCACCGTTGTTCGCTCTCGGCGCGTCCTCAAGGGCCGGCGGCTACGGCGGCACGTGGATCGATCGGCTTCTCGAACTCGTCGTGCTGTTCGACATGCTT
>JASHYA010000018.1 GCA_030043315.1 Acidimicrobiales bacterium | reverse complement strand
TACATCCGCCGCCGACTTCCCTCCATGTACCACCAGTTCCTGGAGCTCGCCAGCGTCGACATCACGGCCGAGCCCATGGAGGTGGGCCCGACGTGCCACTACATGATGGGCGGAGTACGCGTGGACCCCGAGACCCAGGCGGCGACCGTCCCGGGGCTCTTCGCCGCCGGCGAGGTCGCGGGCGGCATGCACGGCGCGAACCGTCTGGGTGGGAACTCGCTGTCGGACCTCCTCGTCTTCGGGCGGCGCGCCGGCATGGGTGCGTCCGACTTCGCCGAAGAGCGCAGCGGGGAGGCCACGGTGGACGCCGCGCAGGTCGACGCGGTGGTCGCCGACGCGCTGGCTCCCTTCGGGCGTGACGGCGGGGAGAGCCCCTACGAGCTCCACGAGGCGCTGCAGCAGACGATGCAATCGCTCGTCGGGATCATCCGCACGGGTTCCGAGCTCACCGAGGCGCTCGAGAAGCTCGGCGAGCTGCGCGACCGCACCGCGAAGATCTCGGTCAGCGGCGGCCGCGCGTACAACCCTGGCTGGAACCTGGCCACCGACCTCCCCTCCATGCTCACGGTGTCCACCGCGATCGCGCAGGGCGCGCTCGCGCGCAGGGAGAGCCGCGGCGCCCACACCCGGGACGACTACCCCGATCCCGACCCCGAGCTCGGCAAGGTCAACTTCGTCCAACGGCAGACGGAAGAGCGCGGGTACGCGGCACCGATCCACGTCGGTCCCGAGCCGCTGCCCGAGATGCCGCCGGAGCTCCGGGAGCTCCTCGAGGAAGGACACTGATGACCGACGCGATGCCGGCCTCGACACCGGTCGCTCCGGAGACGACACTCGAGCTCGCACCGGACACCGCAGCCGAGGACCTGGACGAGGACGAGGGCGACGTCGGGAGCGCGTTCGGGACGGTCCCGGCGGAAGAGGAAGAGGAGCCCACCGTCACGTTGCGTGTGTGGCGCGGCGACGCGACAGGTGGAGACCTGGTCGACTACACCCTCCCGGCCAACGAGGGCGAGGTCGTGCTCGACGTCGTCCACCGGATCCAGGCGACGCTGGCACCGGACCTCGCGTGCCGGTGGAACTGCAAGGCCGGGAAGTGCGGCTCGTGCTCCTCGGAGATCAACGGAAAGCCGCGGCTCATGTGCATGACGCGCGTGGACGAGCTCCCCGAGGGACCCATCACGGTGACCCCGATGCGGACGTTCCCGATCATGCGCGACCTCGTGACCGACGTCGCCTTCAACTACGAAGTCGCGAAGCGCGTCCCGGCCTTCGCCCCGGCTCCGCCGGGTCCCGAGGGCTATCGCATGCAGCAGATCGACGTCGAGCGTGGGCAGGAGTTCCGCAAATGCATCGAGTGCTTCCTCTGCCAGAACGTCTGCCACGTGATCCGCGACCACGAGGACAACAAGGAGCACTACGCAGGCCCGCGGTTCTTCATCCGGTTCGCAGAGCTCGAGATGCACCCGCTCGACACGAACGACCGCAGGGAGCTCCTGCGACAGCGGATGGGGCTCGGCCTGTGCAACATCACGAAGTGCTGCACCGAGGTCTGCCCCGAGCACATCAAGATCACCGACAACGCGATCATCCCGCTCAAAGAACGCGTGGTCGACTCGTCCTACGACCCGGTGGCGTGGATCGGTCGCAAGATCCTCCGGCGGCGCAAGCGCTCAGCGGATGAAGCTGCCGCCACAGTGGCGGAGGAGATTTCAGACGCAGCGCCGCAGGAAGCCGTCGACGCAGTGGAGCCGTGACGGCGACCGGCTCCGTGCGCCTCTACTCCGAGGAGTGGGTCGCGCTCTTCAACGAGGCGGTCGCCGAGCTCGAGCCCGAGCCGGAGGTCTCGTTGCGGATGCTGCAGATCGTCCACGGCGGCCCGGAAGGGACCGTACGCGTGGTGCTCAGCGTGCGCGAGGGTCGCCTCACCCTCGAGCGTGACCCGGGTGACGACCCTGCGCCCGAGGTGACGGTCTCGCTGCGATACGACGACGCGGCCGCTCTCGTGCGCGGTGAGCTCGATCCGGCGGGGCTGCTGGCGGCCGGCCGGGTCAAGGTCCGGGGGGATCTGTCGGTCCTGGTCAGCGGCCAATCGCTCCTCGCCGCTGCCGCCCGGCGCCTCGAAGCACTATCGGAGCGGACCAACTCCTAGGTAATCTCTTCGTGACCGGCCCGTGACCGGCGGGCCCCAACGACACGGGAGGCATGCTGTGCACCAGCCGATCGACGACCACTTCCTCCTCCGGTACCGCCAGCTGCTCGACGCCGAGGACGAGGCGTTCGACGAAGTGGAGCACGCGTGCGAGGAAGGCAACCGCTCGCATTTCGATGCAGAGATGGTCGTCTGGCAGGACACGGTCGCCAAGAAGCTGAACTTCCTCACGAGCGCAGGCATCGAGATCCCTGGGCGCAGCGCCACTGTCTGATCGACTCGCGCGCTGCTGCCGCGTCGTCGTGCCCTAGCCGAGGAGGCCCATCGCCTCCACTTCCGCCCGCTCCGAGAGGAGCTCCTCGGTCGTGACTCGGATGCGATCATCGGCGAACGCGTCGTGCTGGAACCCGTCGGCGACGGACCAGCCGCCACCCCCGTCCATGCGCACCGGGAAGCCGAACTGCAGCCCCTCGGGAACGCCGTACTCGCCGGAGCTCTCGACCGCTACCGAGATGCAGTCCCCCTGGGGCGTCGCGGTGCGGAGCCCCACCACGGTGTCGACGGCCGCATTGGCCGCGGACGCAGCCGAGGACGCTCCACGCGCTTCGATGACGGCGGCGCCCCGCTTCTGGACGCTGACGACGAACTCACCCTCGAGCCACTCGCGGTCTGCGATCACCTCGGTCGCGGGACGTCCGTCGATCCGGGCGTTCTCGAAGTCGGGATACTGCGTTGCCGAGTGGTTGCCCCAGATGGCGAGGTTGGAGACCGAGGTCACAGGGACCCCTGCCCGGCGAGCGAGCTGGCTCTTCGCACGGTTCTCGTCCAGGCGGGTCATCGCGAACCAGCGGTCTGCGGGCACTTCCTGCGCGTTCGACCTCGCGATCAGACAGTTCGTGTTGCAGGGGTTGCCAACGACGAGCACGCGGACGTCGGACGACGCGTGCTCTGCGATCGCCCGGCCTTGCGGCTTGAAGATCCCACCGTTGATGCCCAGCAGGTCGCCCCGCTCCATGCCCGCCTTTCGGGGGACCGAGCCGACGAGGAGCGCCCA
>JASHYA010000171.1 GCA_030043315.1 Acidimicrobiales bacterium | reverse complement strand
CGCACTGGGACCGTCCTGAGCTCCGAAGACCTGCTCGAGCAGGTCTGGGACGAGCACGCGAACCCGTTCACGGACGTCGTCCGCCCTGTGATCTGCCGGCTTCGCCACAAACTCGGCACGCCTCCGGTCATCGAGACCGTCCCGAGAGCCGGGTACAGGTTGTCCAACGTCACGATCGACGAACCCGAGCCGGACCCCCCCTCGAAGAGAGCTCTCGAGCGGACGGTCTGCTTGGACGCGAGATCGGCCTGCAGGTGCAGTGGCCGGCTGCTGACGATAGGCGGGGGTGGGCAGAGAACGGTGTGAGCGAACCTGCCACGACTCTTCACACCACGCCGACCGTCCTCGCGATCCCCGTCGTGGAGTCTTGAGAGTGGTGCAGCCACACAAGATCCTCAGAGTGGACCGGCGCCCACTACGAATCCGGCGGCCCTTGAGCGGGTGGCGGCCCACCCGGATACTGAGGCAAGGAGGATGGATCTCGGGTCGGTTGTCGCCGAGGAGGCTCGTGTGCCGTCTCGACGGACTGCGGTGGTCCAGGTTTCTGAGACTGCCAGTACGCGTCGTCGGGTTGTCCGTGCGCCTGCTTGAAGCTGGCGAGCTCACGCTCGGCACTCTCTGCCCGTGCCTTGGCCTTGGACCGTGAGACCAAAAGGAACACGATCAGGCCGATGATGACCACGAAGATGACGATGCCGATGATCCCCCCAGCAGCCATGCGGTGTCGGGCGGAAGCAACTCCCACTACGAGTGCAATCACAGCGCAAGTCTGTCACTCGCTCCGATCTGACCGGACGGTGGGAGGCCGAGGCGGTGGACTGCCTCGCTGTCCAGTCCGCACGATCGCAGAGCACCGGTGCGCACGTCGAGCGGCGCGGACGGATGCGCTGCTCTTTGCGTCGCAGACACCGGGCGGCGCAACGGACCGCGAACGGCCGACGCGTCCAGGCTCGTGCCTTCGAGCACCGCGCGTGGGCTGCCGCGCCGGGTCCGTCTTCGCCGGAGCAGACCCAGGAACAACCGTCAGCCCCGATGGAGCTGGCGTGGCGTCAGCTAAACGGTGCAGACGCGACGGGCGTCACGTCGGCTCGGCGGTCGCGACCGTCGGCAGCCACGAGGCGCGCGCCGTCTCGAACGCGGCGATGTCGTGCTCGTGGCGGAGCGTGAGCCCGATGTCGTCCCAGCCGTGCAGCAATCGCTGGCGGGTGAACTCGTCGAGCGTGAACGACGCGTGGACGTCGCCGCACTCGACCGTTCCCCGAGCGACGTCGACCGTGACGAGCAGGGAGGGGTCGGCACCGATCGCGTCGAGGATGGCGCGGTCGACTTCTTCGGAGACCTCGACCGGAACGAGCCCCTGCTTCGTGCAGTTGTTCCGGAAGATGTCGCCGAAGCTCGAGGCGACGACGGCTGCGAAGCCGTAGTCCATGAGGGCCCAGACGGCGTGCTCGCGTGACGAGCCGGTGCCGAAGTTGGACGCGGCCACCAGCACCGTAGCGCCGGCGTAGGACGGGTCGTTGAGGATGAACGCGCGGTCGTCGCGCCACTCGGCGAAGAGCCCCTTGCCGAACCCGGTCCGCTCGACGCGCTTCAGCCAGTCCGAAGGGATGATCTGGTCGGTGTCGACATCGGAGCGGTCGAGGGGGACCCCGCGCCCGCTCACCACCTCGACGGGCTTCATCGCGCCACGCGATCGGCAAGATCGGCCGGTGCGGCGAAGTGGCCTGCCACCGCGGTGGCCGCCGCCACGGCGGGCGAGACGAGGTGGGTGCGGCCCCCTCTGCCCTGGCGTCCCTCGAAGTTGCGGTTGGACGTCGACGCGCAGCGCTCACCCGGTGCCAGCTTGTCCGGGTTCATGCCGAGGCACATCGAGCAGCCGGGCTCGCGCCACTCGAACCCCGCCGCGAGGAACACCTTGTCGAGTCCCTCGGCTTCGGCCTGCGCCTTCACCCGGTGCGAGCCCGGGACCACGAGCGCCCGGACGCCGTCGCGCACGCGCCGGCCCTCGAGCACGGCGGCACCGGCCCGGAGGTCCTCGATGCGCGAGTTCGTGCACGAGCCGAGGAAGACCGTGTCGACCGCGATCTCCCGGAGCGGCGTCCCCGGGACGAGGCCCATGTACGCGAGCGCCCGAGAGGCCGCGTCGCGTGCGGCGGGCTCGGCGAGCTCGTCAGGGTCAGGGACCGTGCTGTCGATGGGGGCGACCTGTGCCGGGTTGGTCCCCCAGGTGACGTGGGGGACGAGCGTCGCCGCGTCGAGGTGGACCTCTTTGGCGAAGATTGCGCCCTCGCCGGTGGGCAGCGAACGCCACCACTCGAGCGCCTGCTCCCACGCGCGCCCCTTCGGCGCATGGGGACGTCCCTCGAGGTAGGCGAAGGTGGTGTCGTCCGGGGCGACCATCCCCGCACGTGCCCCGCCCTCGATGCTCATGTTGCACAGCGTCATCCGGCCCTCCATCGAGAGGGCCCGCACTGCGTCGCCCCGGTACTCGAGGACGTGCCCGAAGCCCCCACCGGTGCCGATCCGGCCGATCACCGCCAGTGCGAGGTCCTTCGCCGTCACCCCTTCGGGTGCTCGTCCTTCGACGGTGATCGCCATCGGGGAGGGGCGGACCTGGGGCAAGGTCTGGGTGGCGAGCACGTGCTCGACCTCGCTCGTGCCGATCCCGAAGGCCAGCGCCCCGAACGCGCCGTGGGTCGAGGTGTGGCTGTCACCGCAGACGACGGTCGTCCCGGGCTGGGTCAGCCCGAGCTCCGGGCCGATCACGTGGACGATCCCCTGATCGGCGTGGCCCATCGGGAAGCACCGGATGCCGAACTCCGCGCAGTTCTCGTCCAGCACCGCCAGCTGGCGCGCCGAGACGGGGTCGGTGACCACCGATCCGGTGGTCGGCACGTTGTGGTCGGCCGTCGCGACCGTGAGGTCCGGACGGCGGACGCGTCGTCCCGCGAGGCGGAGCCCGTCGAACGCCTGCGGGGAGGTCACCTCGTGCACGAGGTGGAGGTCGATGTAGAGGAGATCGGGCTCGTCGCCGCCGGAGCGGACCACGTGGGCGTCCCACACCTTGTCGAACAGGGTGC
>JASHYA010000170.1 GCA_030043315.1 Acidimicrobiales bacterium | reverse complement strand
CGCCCCCGGCGCCGGCACGGGCGGCGACGCCGGATCGGCAGGAGGACCTGTGCCTGTGCCGGGGGTCGGCGGGCGCGTGTCGGCTCGCCGGCGGCGGAGCGCCCCGAGGCCCGGGCGTTCCTCGAGCGCGGCTGGGGCCTCGGACCGGCCGGTCGGGGCTTCTGCGGGCTCGGTGGCCGGGGCGGGCTCGGTGACCGGGGCGGGCTCGGTAGCCCTAGCCGGCTCGGCCGGGGTCGGAGGTGCCGGCTGGATCGGCGCGGCGGCGGGGGGGGACGGGGGCGGGGCCCCCTGGGAGGTCGCACGCACAGCGGCCATCGCGCCGCCGGCCAGCGCCTGCTCGAGGTGCGCGACCCTGTCGAGCAACGCCGCCGTCGAGTCGTCGAGCTCAGGCAGGGTCAGCCGCACGAGGGTCACCTCCAGGACCGCGCGCGGGTCGGGGGCGTCACGCATGTCCACCTGCGCGTGCCCGAGCGTCTCGATCGCACGGACCACGCGGGCGAGGCCGAGGCGCGCCGCCTGGTCCGTCAGCCGCTCGCGCTCGCCTCCGGCGGCCGCGCAAAGCTCCGGCGCGAGGGCCACGAGGAACGCCTGCCGGAGGTCGTCCACCAGCTCGGTGGCGATCTGCTGGGGCCCCCACCCCGACTCGTGCAAGGCCGCGACGGCGACGAGGGCCTGCCGGGCGTCCTCGGCGGCCATCGACTCGGTCAGCGAGACGACGTCGGGGCGGAGCGCGTCGGCCGAGCCCGACGCCACCACCTGGTCGAGCGCGGACAGCGCATCGCGTGCCGAACCACGGCCCTTTCGGACCGCGACACCGATCTCGTCGTCACCGAGGTCCAGACCCGCTGCGACGCTCACGTCGTGGAGGAGGGCATCCAGCGTGTCCGCAGCGATGAGGCCGAACTCGAGGTGCTGGGTGCGGCTACGGATCGTGGCAGGGACCTTCTGGGGATCGGTCGTCGCGAGCACGAAGACGACGTGACCGGGCGGCTCCTCGAGCGTCTTCAACAACGCGTTCGCTGCGGCATTCGAGAGCATGTGGACCTCGTCGACGATGTACACCTTCCATCTGCCCGGCGTCGCGAGCGCCGCGTGGGCGATCAGCTCCCGCATGGCGTCGACGCCGTTGTTCGAGGCGGCGTCGAGCTCGTGCACGTCGAAGGAGCTGCCGCGGGCGATCTCGACGCACGACGCGCAGACGCCGCAGGGCTCACCGTCGACGGGCGCCGCGCAGTTGAGCGCCCGGGCGAGGATGCGCGCCGTCGACGTCTTGCCGGTGCCCCGAGGCCCGCTGAAGAGATACGCGTGGGCGACCCGTCCGTCCCGGACCGCGCCTTGCAGCGCCCGTACGACGTGGGGCTGGCCTCGAAGCTCCGCGAACCTTCCCGGTCGGAACCGGCGGTAGAGGGAGACGAAATCGGGGGTGTCGTCGGACCCCACGGCGGCGTCGGAAGGACGTGCGGTCGGGTCATCCACGCCGGGCGAGCCTACCGGTGGGCTCCGACGCGCGGGCGGGCCGGCGTGCAGCCCGGTTGCCCCCCTTTTCCGCCGAGGACGCGGCGCACGCCGGCGCTCGGTGCGATGGCCAGGTTGGCTACGGCACACGGTCTCACCCGCTGAGAGCTGCTGCCTTCCGACCCTGACTCGGTTCACGGGCGACCGTTGCGTAGGACCCGGCCACCGCACCCAACGTCGGCGCGGTCGCTCCAGGCTACCGCCGCTCGGCGTGCACGCCGGCGGCAGACTCGGCCCGCGCGGTCGGCTCGGGACCGACGTTCGGGCCGAGTAGCCTGGCTCGGCCGCAGCTCCGGGTTGCGGCGACCGGAGGCGTGCGAGAGCGGCCGAATCGGCACGATTGGAAATCGTGTGTGGGGCAACCCACCGTGGGTTCAAATCCCACCGCCTCCGCGCGCGCTCCCACGAGAGGATCGGGTGCGCTCCGGCTGGGCCGTGGTCGACTCGTGGCCGGAGCGGCGCTCGCCGGGTTTGGCCCGGATGGCTCGCCGGTCGCAGACCGTGGTCCGTACGAGCTCGTGACCACCTGCACAGCCGGCGTCTTGAGCGGCCCGCAACCCTGGAGTGCCCGATGCGCGAGGCGCCGCCCGTGTGACGTCCGTGTGACGGCGCGTTGGGACAATCCGTCAGGGACAGACAGTGGGGAGCACCTTGCTCCGCACCTGCGCTCGGCACCACAGGAGGAGGTCCACCGTGAGACACACCTGGCTTCGGGTTGTCCACTTCGACGCCGCGGCTCGCCTCAGCGAACCGCTCGCGGCTCCCTCGCTCTGTTCGACTCCGGCGAAATGGCGAACCCGGACCAGGAGTATGGGCAGGACGACGATCGGTTGTGTGGGGGTGGCAATGGCGCTGCTGCTGTTGCCGTCCGCCGGGCCCGCCGGATCTCCCCTCGTGCTCACGGGAGCTGCTGGGGCGGCGACCCGATCGGCGTCGCCGCTCGGTGCCGCCGAGCCCGCTCTTTCCTCGGCGGTGAAGGTGACCGCGGTCGCCGGCGGCCTGTACCACAGCCTGGCGCTCACCTCGACCGGCGCAGCGTTCTCCTGGGGCTGGAACATCACCGGCCAGCTGTGCAATGGGAGCACGACAGGCAGCGACGTGCCGGTGAGGGTGGACCTGCCGCCACGCACGAGGGTGACCGGGGTGGCCGCCGGCTTCGCCCTCAGCGTCGTGGCGACCTCGACGGGCACCGCGTTCTCCTGCGGCAAGAACGACGACGGCGACCTCGGCGACGGGAGCACGGCAACAAGCGACGTGCCGGTGAAGGTGGACCTCCCGGCGGGCACGAAGGTGACCAAGGTCGCTGCCGGCACCGACACCGGCCTGGCGGTGACCTCGACCGGCGCGGTGCTCGCCTGGGGCCTCGGAGACGAGGGTCAGCTCGGCAACGGCAGCACGGCGACAAGCGACGTGCCGGTGGACGTGAGCCTGCCCGCGGGCACGAAGGTGACCGCCGTCGCCGCCGGCGCCTTGCACAATCTGGCGCTGACCTCGACGGGCGCAGTGTTCGCCTGGGGGTACAACAAGGACGGCGAGCTCGGTGACGGCACCACGGCAAACAGCGACGTGCCGGTGAAGGTGAAGCTCCCCGCGGGCACGAGGGTGACCGCGATCGCCGCCGGCGGCTACGACAGCCTGGCGCTGACCTCGACCGGCGCGGTTTGGGCCTGGGGCTACAACGCGGACGGCGAGCTCGGTGACGGCAGCACCGCAAAGAGCGACGTGCCGGTGAACGTGAGGCTGCCCGCGCACACCAGGGTGACCGCCGTCGCCGCCGGCGGCTCCCTCACCGGCGTGGGCACGATCGAGGCCGGCCCTGGCCACAGCCTCGCGCTGACCTCGACCGGCGCGGTATTGGCCTGGGGCTACAACGCGGACGGCGAGCTCGGTGACGGCGGCACGGGACACAGCGACGTGCCGGTGAAGGTGAGGCTCCCCGCGCACACCAGGGTGACCGCCGTCGCCGCCGGCGAACTACAGAGTCTGGCGGTGACCTCGACGGGCACCGTGCTCGCCTGGGGCGGCAACAGCTTCGGCCAGCTCGGTGACGGGAGCTACAAGGGGAGCGAGCTCCCGGTGAAGGTGAACCTGCCCGGATCAGCCGCAAGAAGAGCGGCGACGCTCGAGCCCGCGCAACCCGCGCTGGCTGCGACCGCCCCGGCCAAGAGCACCGTTCTCGCCGGGTACAATTTCGCCAACTACATCGCGGTACCGGGGGCTGTGAGCGCCATCGTCGTCGTGCCAAAGCTCAACTGCAAGGGCACGCCTCCTGCGGGGACCGCGATCTACGCCGGCGTCGGCATCCAATCCGTCAACTCGTACGCCCGTCTGTACCTTGGATGCACGCCTCAAGGCGTGGCGCGCTACTACCCGTCGCTCTCGGTCAATGGCACCATCAGGAACTTCGCGAGCGACGCAGCCCACCCCGGAGACGCGGTCGAGTTCGCGGTGTCCCAGAGTGATTCGAAAGTGACGGACTCGGTCATTGACCTGACGCACGAGTTCGTCGCGACCAGCAATGGCGGCGGGAGCGGCACGAGCGAAGGCATCACAGCCGGCGACTTTCCGGTGATCTCGGACGGGACGACGTCCGCGGTGCCGAACTTCGGCACCATGGCCTTCTCCAACGCGTTGATCAACGGATACCCGTTCGGCTCTTCAGGCACAGGACTCCACGCCGACGACCTCGATGCGAGCTCGACGGGTGCGCTCGAGATCAGGACCACCTACTCCGGCGCCAACAAGGAGGCGTTCGCAACCGTCTTCGAACACTCCTGACGGACCGCGGTGCGTCAGGCGTCCCCGATGCCGAACCAGCGGGATCGACGCGTCGCTCCGAAGTTCCGTTTCGCAGCCGCACCCTCGTGCGAGGGCGGGTCGTACACCGCGACGGGAGCGGGCCCCGAGAGGAAGTTCACGTTGACGCGGCCGATCGTGTCGTCGCCCATCTCGATGTAACAGGTGAGCTCGCCGGCGAACGGGGCAGGCGCGGCCCCGCCTCCGAGCTTGTGGATCAGGACATCGGCCACGGTCGAGGCCTCGCCCTCCGCGACGACGCCGGCACGGGGTACGGGGGCGCTGGTGACGTCGCCGACCGCATAGACGTCGGGCCACTTCGTGGCGAGCGACACCTTGTCGACGGCGATCCAGCCGTCGTCCTCGGCCAGACCCGACTCGACCACGACGGGCGGCGCGACGTGCACCGGGACGGCGAGGAAGAGATCGAAGGGAAGCTCCCGCCCGTCTCGCAAGTGGACGGCCTTCGTCTCCGGGTCGAGTCGGTCCGTCCAGGCGGCGTGCAGGGTTTGGATTCCCCGCTCGTCAAGCATCGCCAGGATGGCGTTCGACACCTCGTCGGAGATGGGGATCGGCTTCGGCATCGGAGTGACGAGGGTGATGGACGTGGAGCCGCGCACTCCGCGCCGGGTGAGGTGGTCGTGGAGCATGAACGCGGCCTCGTATGGTGCCGGCGGACACTTGAACAACCCGCCCAGGACGCCGATCACGATCGCCCCGCCCTCGAAACCCTCGATGACCTCCCGGAGGGCTTCGGCCCCCTCCGGGGAGTAGAACTCGTGGCCCGCCTCGATGAGGCCCGGCGTCGCGCCCGGCGCAAGGTCGGCGCCGAGCGCGACGACCAGGATGTCAGCCTCGTGGGTGCCGGCATCGGTGACGACGCGCTTTCGTACCGGGTCGATCGAGACGATCGTCTCCTGCCGGAACTCGACGCTCTGTTTCGCGATGCTGGCGTAGGGCAGCCGCACCTCATCCATCGTGCGCCGGCCGAAGAGGACGTCCAGTTTCGAGAACCCGAAGACGAACGAGTCGTTCCGGTCGACGAGGGTGACTTCGACCTCGTCGGCGAGCTCACCGGACAGCCGTGAAGCCAGCTCCAGACCACCGAAGCCGGCGCCGAGGATGAGGATGCGGACCGGCAAGGCTATTCCGGCTGCGGGACGATTCGAATGTAGGGCTTGGGCTCCCTCCAGGTGCCGAAGATCTCCTTCGCCTCGTCGTTGTTGACGGAGCCGGCGATGATGACGTCCTCGCCCTGCTTCCAGTTGACGGGCGTGGCGACGCGGTGCTTGGCGGTGAGCTGGAGTGAGTCGATCACCCGGAGCACCTCGTCAAAGTTACGGCCGGTGGTCATCGGGTAGACGAGCACCAGTTTCACCTTCTTGTCCGGACCGATGACGAACACGTTCCGGACGGTGGCGTTGTCCGCAGCCGTGCGAGCCTTGGCGTCGCCCTCCGTCTCGGCGGGCAACATGCCGTAGAGCTTGGAGACGTTGAAGTCGGAGTCGCCGATGATCGGGTAATTCGGGCGCGCCCCCTGGGTCTCCTCGATGTCGTCGCCCCATTTCTCGTGGTCGGCCGTCGCGTCGACGGAAAGCCCGATCACCTTGACGTTCCGCTTCTCGAACTCCGGGTGCAGCTTGGCCATGTAGCCGAGCTCGGTGGTGCAGACCGGGGTGAAGTCCTTCGGATGGGAGAACAGCACCGCCCACGAGTCGCCGATCCAGTCGTGGAAGTTGATCCGCCCCTGGGTCGTGTCGGCTTCGAAGTCGGGGGCAGTCTGGTTGATGAGCACCGGCATGCTTGGTCCTTTCTTTGTCCTTCACTGTTCACTGTTGTCTCGATCGGTCGTGCGACGCTCTCCGTGCGTTGGGGGCGGCGAGACGTCGTACCGCGTCAACTGCAGCTTCAAACTCGCCGCGAGCTCCGAGGAGGGCGGTGACCTCGGTCAGCGCGGCCGCGCACGGTCACCTGGACCCGTCATGCGGGTCAACCTGAGATCGGCCATCCGCACCCGCCCGCCTCCCGCGGTTCCGGGACCATAGCGCGGCGCGGTCAGACCCGCGCATGACGTGATCTGCACGCGTCGCAAAGCTCCTGTCGTGCACGAACCGCTCGCCGACGGCCGGACTACGTGAGTCGTCGCCGCGGGCTCGGTTGACCTCCGGTCGACGTCCGGGGCTTTCGCCGCCGGGACCTCTTGACAAGTAAGTGAGTGACCACTAATCTAACGTCATGGTCGAGTCGCAGAAGCGGATGCGGGCAGAGGACCGCCGCGACCAGGTGCTCGACGCCGCCGTCCCGGTGTTCGCGCGCAACGGGTACGAGGGCACCTCGACCGAGGACGTGGCGAAGGCGGCCGGGATCTCCCAGCCCTACCTGTTCCGGCTGTTCGAGACCAAGCGCGCGCTCTTCATCGCGCTCGGGGACCGCTGCTTCGCCAAGGTCGGTGACGCGTTCGCCCGTGCGGCGGAAGGGCTCAGCGGAGAAGAGGCGCTCGAGGCGATGGGCAAGGCGTACCAGGTGATGCTCGCCGACCGCGACCTCCTCCTCCTGCAGCTGCACGCCTACGCCGCATGCGACGACCCGGAGATCAGGGCGGCGACCCGGCGGGCGTTCTCGAGGTTGTGGGGTGAGGTGGCGGAGGCAGCGTCGCTTCCCGCGGACGACCTCGTCGATTTCTTCTCCAAGGGCATGCTCCTCACGGTCATCGCGGCGATGGACGCCGCGGAGCTGCGGGACGCGTGGGTTCGCGCCTGTCTCGATCCCGAGACCTCCTGAAGTCCAACCACCCAGTGGCAGGGCTGCCGCTGCCACGTTCGGCGGCCCCCCGGCCGACATGCATTTCACCTCAATAGGTAGTGATTACTCACAACCGACACGCACGAAGGAGCACCGGACATGTCACAGCGAACGAGGACGCTCTGGACCCTGGTCATCACCTCGGTCGCGCTCTTCATGGGCGCGCTCGACAACCTCGTCGTGACGACCGCTCTCCCCGTCATCCGCGTGCAGCTCCACGCGTCGCTGTCGAGCCTGGAGTGGACGGTCAACGCGTACACCCTCACGTTCGCGGTCCTGCTGCTCACGGGTGCGAGCATCGGCGAACGACTGGGGCGGCGGCGCATGCTCCTCGTTGGCATCGCCGTCTTCACGCTCGGCTCAGCGGTCGCGGCCCTGTCGCCTGACACCGGTGTCTTGATTGCCGCGCGCATGGTGCAGGGGCTCGGCGCGGCGGTGATGACCCCGCTCACCCTCACGATCCTCTCAGCGGGGGTCCCGGCCGAGCGTCGCGGCATGGCACTCGGGATCTGGGGCGCGGTGGGTGGTCTTGCGATCGCGCTCGGGCCGGTCGTCGGCGGCGCGGTCGTCCAGGGCCTCTCGTGGAAATGGATCTTCTGGCTGAACGTGCCGATCGGCGTCGTGCTCCTCCCGCTCGCCCGCTTCCGGCTCGCCGAGACGAAGGGCGCCGCGCGGTCGCTCGACGTTGGCGGCCTCTTGCTCGCGAGCACCGGGCTCTTCGGCGTCGTGCTCGGTCTCGTACGTGCGAACGACCTGGGCTGGACGTCGGCACCGGTGCTCGCGTCGCTCGCCGCCGGTGTCGCGCTGCTCGCGGCGTTCGTCGCCTGGGAGCTCCGTAGCGCCGCGCCCATGCTCCCCATGGGGCTCTTCCGCTCGCGCGGTTTCAGCGCCGCCAACGCCGCCAGTTTCTTCTTGTACTTCGGGATGTTCGGCTCGGTCTTCTTGCTGGCCCAGTTCCTGCAGACCGCCCAGCACTACAGTCCGCTCGGCGCAGGACTGCGCATCCTGCCGTGGACCGCGATGCCCATCGTGGTCGCGCCGATCGCGGGCGCGCTGTCCGACCGCGTCGGCGGCCGTGTGGTCGTCCTCGCAGGGCTCGTCCTCCAGGCTGCGGGGCTCCTGTGGATCGCGACGCTGCTCAGCGAGAGCGTCGGATACGCGTCGCTCGTGCCCGCGTTCGTCCTGTCGGGGGTGGGGATGGGTCTCTTCTTCGCCCCCGTCGCCAACACCGTGCTGTCCTCGGTCCGCAAGGACCAGGAGGGCATTGCCTCCGGTGCGACGAACGCGATCCGGGAGCTCGGCGGGGTCTTCGGGATCGCAGTGCTGTCGGCCGTCTTCTCCTCGAGCGGGGGCTACGCGAGCCCCGCGACGTTCGTCGCCGGCGTCCGGCCCGCGGTCGCTGTCGGCGGAGCCATCGTCCTGGTGGGCGCGGCAGCGATGGCACTCGTGCCTCGTCGGCGTGCCGCGACGTCCGCGACGCTCCCGCTGGCCTCTCCCGAGGAGGCTGCGGCCTGACCTGTTCTGACCTCGGTCAGAACAGGCGCTGCTGGGTCACCTGCGCGTCGTCGCGCTCCTCGTGTCGGGTGGCCGTCGCGACGATTGCGCTGGCGGCGTGGCGGGGAGCGTCGGTCAGCGCCGCTTCGTGCCCGGTCGTGAAGCGTGCAGGCTCCCTCCGACCCTGCTCGCTCGGACGCCGAGCTCCGCCGGTTGCGCGCGCGAAAGCGGCGTCGACGACCTCGCAGATTCGGCGCTGTTCGGACTCGCCCTGGTACGCCCGCCCGCGGAACCGGTCGCGGTAGAGCGCGACGAGGTCCGGGCGGCGGCGCGAGAGCCAGCCGAGGTAGTGCTCGCGCACGCCCGACCGGAGGTGGAGCGCGATCGGGGAGACGGAGGTCGCGCCCGCCGCGGCGCACGCCTGTGCCACTTCGGTCAGCTGGGCGTCACCGTCCGAGAGCCCTGGCAGCACCGGAGCGATCAGCACGGAGCACGGGATGCCCGCTTCGTTCAGACGGCGGACCGCCTCGATCCGCTTGTCCGGCGGAGGCGTCCCCGGCTCCGTGAGGTGCCAGACCTCCCTGTCGAGCGTGCCGATCGAGAACGCCATGCGAACCTCGGTCCGTTCCGAGGCTCGGAGGAGCACGTCGAGGTCCCGCAGCACCAAGGTCGACTTGGTGAGGATGCTGAAGGGGTTCGCATGGGACCCGAGCACGTCGATGATCCCTCGCGTCAGGTGGTACTTGGCCTCGGCCTTCTGGTAAGGGTCCGTGTTCGTTCCCATGGCGATGTGATCGCCCTTCCAGTTCGGGGAACGAAGTTCCGCTGCGAGTCGTTCGACCGCGTTCACCTTGACGACGATGCGACGTTCGAAGTCCTCCGCCAGGTTGAGCCCGAGGTACTCGTGGGTCGGACGGGCGAAGCAGTAGACGCAAGCGTGACTGCACCCCCGGTACGCGTTGATGGTGAAGCGGAACGGCACCTTGCTCGCCGCGGGGACCTCGTTGATCACGCGTCTCGCGTTGACGTGCAAGAACTCCATCGACCGGTACTCGCCCACCCCGACGTGGCGTTCCATCAGCTGGTCGGGTGGGAACAGGGTGCGGGATGTCTCGTCGGAGGCGAGCCGCCAGCGCAGCCGGGGCGTCTTGACGTCGGTGACGTCCACCGTTTGTCCGCGATGCCCTCGGGGTGCGGCCATCGCCGCTCAGGCTACCGCGCGACGGACCCCTGTGCCGAACGTGTGTTCGCTTGACGCCTAGCCCAGGTGCCGGGCTCGTCGGCGCAGCAGCGTGAGGGTTTCGACGAGGCCCAGCCACCCAGAGAAGGCGAGCTCGTGAGCTCCGTCCTCCGTGCTCACCGATCCGGCGAAGGGCTCCCCCTCCTCGATGGTCAGCCGCACGACCAACGCCGCCGCCGACCCCGTGTCCTCGGTGCCGGTCACCGCTCTACGCCGGCGATCGCCGGACTGGTGCGCCCAGCGGCATCGAACCGGTAGAGGAAGAAGACCGGGACCCACACACCACGGCCAGCGTCGCGCCGCGTCGGGGACCGCGGCATCGGGCATCCTCCCCATCGCTAAACCCCCGACAACTCCTGATCCACCCCCGAACCCTCGACACCGAGCGACCCTGACGCTCCCCGGGACCGGGCCCCTCCTCCCGTCCACCGGAGCCGTCCTTTGTGCAAGTCGTCTGCGTGTGCCACCGCCGTTGACGACCCGAATGCGTGCTGGCACGCTTGTTGCGAGCACGCATACGGACGAAGGGGGGATGGTGGCGCCCTTCCGTTGCGGTGAGGATCCGGCGGAGCGGCTGCTCGAACGCGACCGGGCGCTGGAGATCGTCGACGCCGCCATCACCTCGGCGCGAGCGAGCCAGGGCTCGGTGGTCGTGATCGCCGGGGAGCCGGGCCTCGGGAAGACCGCACTCCTCGCGGAGACCCGTCGCCGGGCGGCGGGGCTCACCCTCATGAGCGCGGCTTGCTCGGAGGCCGAGACGTCGCTGCCCTTCGGGATGCTCCGTCGACTGCTGGGCGACCACGTCTTCGGCGAGGACCACGTCTCCGCCGAGAAGGCTCGACCCGCAGCCCCGGTGGACAGGCGCCTCGACGTCTACGACACCATCGTGGAGTGGCTCCGCCACCGCACACCCGTGCCGCTGCTCATCGCGGTCGACGACCTTCACTGGTCGGACCCCGACTCGATGGAGCTGCTCTTCCTCGTGTGCAGGCGGCTGGCAGACCTCCCGGTGGCGGTGGTCGCCACCACCAGACCGTGGCCCTCGGTCGCCCTCGACCAGGCCCGACTCCTCTCCCACGAGGGGTACGCCGTGGTGGAGCGCCTGGAGCCTCTCTCCGCCGCGGCGGGCGCCACCCTGATCGAGAGACGACTCGGAGAGCAGCCCGATCCCGAGAACGTTGAGCGCGCCTACGAGGCGTGCGCCGGCAACCCCCTTCTCCTGACCGAAGTCGCCGGCTCCTGGCAACGTGGCGAGGACGCGCTCTCTGGCGCCGCCGTCAGCCTCGCCGAACGGCTCCTCCTCCCGCGCTTCGCGGGAGTGGGCCCGGAGGCACTGCGGTGGGCGAGGGCGGCGAGCGTCCTCGGCACGCGGTTCGCTCCCGGTCCGGTCGCCACCCTGGCCGGTCAGTCCCCCGAGGACGGATTGGTGTCGCTCGAGACGCTCCGCACGGCGCGTCTCATGCGGGGCGCCGTCGACGCCAAGATGGAGTTCGTCCATCCGTTGTTCCGCCAGGTTCTCTACGAGGACATGGCGGAAGCGGTGCGCGCGGCGCTGCACGCCCAGGCGTTCCGGGCGTTGACCGACCACGGCGCCGGACCGGCCGAAGCCGCGCCGCACGCGGTGGTTGCGCAGCTGAAGGGCGACCCCGAGGCGCTCGCGGCGCTGCGCGCTGCTGCAGGCGAGGCCCTCGCGTCAGGCGCGGTCTCGACCGCCGCGGAGCACCTCGAGGGGGCGCTGCGCCTCGTCGCAGGTCCTGCCCCTGAACTCCTCCTCGAGCTGGGGTTCGCGCGGCTGTGGAGCGGCGACGTCGCAATGGCGGAGACCTCCGCACGCCGGTACCTCGCCTCCGATCTCACGGACCGGGGCCGGGTCCCCGGCCTCCGTCTGCTGGGAGGGGTGCTCCTGGCATCGGCGCGCTTCACAGAGGCGAAGGCCGCCTGGCAGGAAGCCTCGGACCTGGCGGCCCACTTCGATCTCGAGCTCGCCGCAGAGGTGCTCCTCGACGCCACGTTCTCGGGGTGGCTCTTCGAAGGACCCCTCCTGGCGCAGCAAACCACGCGCCGCGTCAAGGACTTGCTCGCGGCGTCGGGTGCGGACAGCGGTTCCTCGACGCACCACGTCCGCGCGATGACCGCCGACGCGTACCTGTCGCTCCTCGGCGGCGACGCATCCGGCCTCGACGCCATCGCCCGCGCCGCGTGGGCCGAGCAACACGAGCACAAGCTGATGCCCAACGCGTGGTGGGCATGGGACGTGCTGTGGGCGTACGCCAACCTCGCCAAGGTCACCGAGCGCTTCGACGACAACGACTGGGCATACGAAGCAGGCGCCCGGCTGGCGAAGGAGAACGGGTCCACGTTGAGCTACCACTTTCTGGCCATCACCCAGGCCGACACCCTGTGGCGGCGAGGCGTGCTGTCCGCCGCCGAGTCATTGCTCGACGGCGCCGCGGAACTGGCCCCGCTGGCACCGCTGCTCGCACCCTTTGTGACGGTCGGCAAGGCGGTGATGCACTACGAACGCGACGAGGTGACGGAGACCGCTGCCAGCGTCGCCATGCTCGAGGAGCTGGCCCACCGCACCGGTGAGTCCGTGTACCTGCGGCTGTGGCTGCTCCTGTTCGAGATCCGGGACTGGATGCGTGCCGCGCGGGCGGACAGGGCTGTCGCGGCGGCCGAGCGTGTGGCGGCGCTCGCCGAGCGCTCAGGCGTGCTCGAGCCGTGCGTCGTCCCCTGGTACGCATCGGCGATCGACGCGCACCTTGCGGCCGACGACCTGACGGGTGCCGAGGACCTTGCTGACCTGCTCGAAGAGCGGTGCACTCAACTTCCGTGCCGCGTGCCGAGGGCGGTGGCCGCCGCCGGCCGGGCCGCGGTGGCATGGCGGCGCGGTCGGTTGGAGGAGGCGGACGCCCGCTTCGACGAGGCCCTCGCGCACCACGCGGCGGTTCCCATGCCCCTGGCTCACGCCGAGACCCTCGTCACCTACGGTCGCTACCTCCGGCAGACCCGCCGCACGAAGGAGGCCCGGCGGGCGCTTCACCAGGCCCTCGACATGGTGGCGCCGACGGGAGCCCACCGGCTTGAGCGACTGGCAGCCGACGAGCTCGCGGTTGCAGGCGGACGTCGCACCGGGCAGGACCGTCCCGTGGGCGACCTCACGGCCCAGGAACAGCGCGTGGCGGGCTTCGCGGCAAGGGGAATGACCAACGCCGAGATCGCGGCGAGGCTCTACTTGTCGGCGAAGACGGTCGAGCACCATCTTTCGAGCATCTATACCAAGCTCGGGATCCGCTCGCGTCGTGAGCTCATGCAGCCGGCCCCAGGGTTGCGCGAGGTTCCGGAGGCCGCGAGCCTCGGAGGGTTGGACTCCGCCGGTCGGGCGAACCGGCGCTGACGGTGTAGGTCAACGGCTGGTCGTCAGTCGGTCACCGGAGACGCCACCGGCTGCACCGGCGCCGGCGTCCCGGCGACAACATGCGGCTCGTCGCGGTACACGCGTGCGGCCACCCGCATCCCGCGCCGCCCGATGCAGACCAGGGCGGTCAGGGTGCACACGCCACCGCACGCAACCACGACCGCCCAGGCCAAGTGGGTGGCGGTGGTGAACCGGTCCGCCGCCGCGCCCACGAGGTGGCTCGAGCCGAGGGTGGTCGCGCTCACCATCGAGCCCATCACCGCGACGCCGAGCACGTTGCCGATCTGCCGAGCGGTCGACGCGATGGCCGCCGCGACGCCCGCTCTCTCCGGTGGCATCCCACTCACCGCGGTGTGGGTGATCGGCGGGTTCACGAGGCCGAACCCGCACCCGAGCACGGCGTAGGTCGCCACGAGACGCGTCACCGCCGTGTGAGGGTCGAGGTCCAAGAGCAGGGCGCCGCCCGCCGCGATGCAGACCCCGCCCAGCGCCAGGGGTACGCGGGCTCCGAAACGGCCGGTGAGACGCCCCGCGACCAGCGCGCACACGATGATCGCCCCGGTTGCCGGCAGGATCAACGTGCCGGCGACGAGCGCGGAGTTGCCTCGGACATCCTGGAGGTAGAGGGTGTTCACAAAGAGGAAGCCGGAGAGGGCGAGGAAGCTCGCCACCGCGATGGCGATCGACGCCGAGAACGGCGGGCTGCGGAAGAAGTGGGTTTCCAGGAGCGGCTCGACCCGGCGCCGTTCGACGGCCAGGAGGACGACCAGGCCGACACCGCCCGCGCAGAACGTTCCGACGATGGCCGCCGATCCCCACCCCGCTGCGGGCCCTTCGATCAGGCCGTAGGTGATGGAGCCCAAGACGACGATCGCGAGCAGCTGGCCGGCGGGGTCGAACCCTCTGGCACGCGCCGCGCGCGACTCCGGCACCGTGCGCCGCGCCAGCTGCCAGACGACCAGACCGATCGGGACGTTGACCCAGAAGACCGACCGCCATCCCACCCCCGAGACCAGCGCCCCGCCGACCACCGGTCCCGCGGCGATCCCCAGCCCGAACGCGGCGCCCCACACCCCGAGCGCGCGCGCCCGTTCGGCGGGGTCGGTGAACACCTGGCGCACGATCGACAGCGACGCGGGGACGAGCAGGCACCCGCCCAACGCCTGGGCCATGCGGAAAACGACGAGCGCGCCGACCGTCGGAGCCGCGCTGCACAACGCCGAACCCAGCGTGAACACCACGAGCCCGGTGGTGAACGCCCGCCGGCGACCGAAACGGTCGCCGATCGATCCCGACAGCGTCAGCAGGCTGGCCAGCACGAGCAGGTACCCGTCGGCGACCCACTGGAGGTCGGACACGCCAGCGTGGAGGTCACGATGAATGGTGGGGAGCGCGACGTTCAGCGCACTGCTGTCGACGTACGTCATGAACAGGCTCATGCTGCAGATGACGAGAACCGCGTACCGGCGCCCCTGACGGTTCACCGAGCCGCACGGCGCGGCGAGGCCCGACGTTGTGAGGGGCACGGACACCTACCGTCGACAGACCGAGCGCCGCGCTCCCGGGACGGCGGCCCGTGGAACCATCTGCCTAGAGTTGCAGATCACAAAGGGGTCACCAAGCCGCATGCCGCAGAGGCCCGGACCGCACGCAGGCCTTATGCGAACGGGTCGGTCGCAGTCTCCCGGTGAAGCGCAGAAGCCGGCACCGCGACGGCGGCTCCCCGCCCCCGGCGGCGGTGCCACAGTGGTGGACCTGAGCAGACGAACCTTGGGCCCTGCTGCAAGCTCCCGGGGATCGCGAGGCGCGGCCGTCGCAGCGACCGGGACGACAGGGGAAGGAGAGGCGTGACGAAGAAACAGGTCGGCATCCGCCTGCCGAAGCAGGCGCAGGATCACGACGCCCACCGGGACTGGTCGTTCGAGCTGGAGGCACTCGCCCCGGTCGCAGACATCGTCGAGATCCTCGCCGACACGCCGGCCGAGTTCGCCGACGGCGCTCAGCACATGGATGCGCTCATGACGTCGTGGGGCATGCGCATCGACAAGCAGATCATCGACGGCTTGAAGCAGTGCGTGGTGATCGCTCTGTCGAGCGTCGGGGTGGACATGGTCGACGTGGAGGCGGCCACCGCCGCCGGCATCGTCGTCACCAACGTCCCCGACGTCTTCATCGAAGAAGTTGCGGACCACGTCATGATGCTGCTGCTCGACGCCGCGCGGATGACCTCGACGATGACGCGCTTCGTCGCGCGCGGGGAGTGGCACGAGGGGCGGCCGACGCTGAGCCGCCGCCCGCGCCTGCTCGGCCAGACCCTCGGGTTCTACGGGTTCGGCAACGTCGCACGCTGCACGGCACGCAGAGCCAAGCCCTTCGGTCTGCACCTCCTCGCCCACGACCCCTACGTGAGCGAGCTCGAGGTCACCGGTGCCGGAGTGGAACCGGTCAGCTTCGGCGAGCTGCTCGCGCGAAGCGACTTCGTGTCGGTCCACGCGCCCCACAACCACGAGACCGAGCACGTCTTCGACGCGGCCACGCTGGCTCGGATGAAGCCCTCCGCCATTCTCGTCAATACGGCCCGGGGGGCGCTCGTGGACGAGGCCGCCCTGGTCGACGCCCTCCGGGCCGGCGTCATCGCCGGCGCTGCACTCGACGTCCTGGAGCAGGAGCCACCTCAGCCCGACAATCCGCTGCTGACCATGGAGAACGTCGTGGTCACGCCGCACGTGGCGTCGGCCACCACCCGCATGCGGCCAGAGACCCGGCGGCGCGCTGCTCGCGAGGTAGCCATGGTGCTCCGGGGACGCTGGCCGATGAGCTGTGTGAACCCCACCGTCCTGCCCCGCGGAAATCTCGAGCGGTGGCAGCCCTATCCCATGAACCGAGGTCCAAACCGATGAGAACCGCCACCGCCATCGCCAAGGCCCTGAAGGCCGAAGGGGTCGACATCCTCTTCGCGTACCCGGTGAACCCGTTGATCGAGGCCGCAGCGGAAGAGGACATCCGCACGGTGATCGTCCGCCAGGAGCGCACCGGCCTGCACATGGCCGACGCTTACTCACGCGTGACCGCGGGGGACAAGTTCGGGGTGTTCTGCATGCAGCAGGGGCCCGGCACGGAGAACGCGTTCGGTGGCGTTGCGCAGGCCTACTCGGAGTCGGTGCCGATCCTCGTCGTCCCGGGCGGTTACCCGCGTCGCAGTGCCCACTACTACCCCAACTACAACGCCACCTTGAACATGCAGCACATCACCAAGTGGGCCGAGCCGCTCACGATGGGCGCGGCCACCCCGGAGGTGATACGTCGCGTGCTCTCACAGCTGCGCAACGGCCGCGGCGGCCCTGTGCTGCTCGAGGTGCCGGCGGACGTGTGGGACGAGGACGTGCCCGACGACTACGTCCACACGCCCACTCTGAGGGCGAGGAGCGGTCCCGACCCGGTTGACGTCGCCGCGGCGGCGAGGGTCCTCGCCACCGCGCAGCATCCTGTGATCTATGCAGGCCAGGGCGTCCACTGGGCCAAGGCGTGGGGCGAGCTCAAGGCGCTCGCCGAAGCGTGGAACATCCCGGTGACGACGTCGATCGAGGGGAAGAGCGCCTTCCCCGAGGACCATCCGTTGTCGTTGGGGAGCGGCGGGCGAGCCAACCCGAGACCGGTCAAGCGCTTCCTGGCCGACGCGGACGTGATCCTCGGGGTCGGCTGCAGCTTCGCCCTGACGGCATACGGCGTCGGCATGCCGGCGGGCAAGACGATCATCCACGCCACGCTCGACCCCAGGGACCTCAACAAGGACGTCCCCGTCCAGTACGCGCTCATCGGCGACGCCAAGCTGACCCTCGCCGCGCTCACGGAGGCCATGGAGGGCCTCGACGCCTCACCCGCTGCAGAGCGCGCTGACGTGCCGAGCCGGATCGCCGACCTGCGTGACGCCTGGCGGACCGAGTGGATGGTCCGCCTGAGGAGCGACAAGACGCCGATCAACCCCTACCGGGTGATCTCGGAGCTCGACGCGATCGTCGACAAGCGCAAGACGATCGTCACCCACGACGCCGGCAGCCCGCGCGACCAGATGACCCCGTTCTGGACGTCGACCGCACCGCTCAGCTACATCGGGTGGGGCAAGACCACGCAGCTCGGCTACGGCTTGGGCCTCGCCATGGGTGCGAAGCTCGCCAAGCCCGACCACCTCTGCATCAACGTATGGGGTGACGCGGCCATCGGGTTCACCGGGATGGACCTCGAGACCGCGGCGCGCGAGCGGATCCCCATCCTTTCGATCCTGCTCAACAACTTCGCCATGGCGATCGAGATCCCGATCATGCCGGTATCCCAGGCGAAGTTCGGGTCGACGGACATCAGCGGCAACTACGCCGACATGGCCAGGTCCTTTGGCTGCCACGGCGAACGGGTCACCGACCCAGCGGAGATCACCGAGGCCCTGAAACGCGGGATCGAGGCGACCGAGGCCGGCCAGCCGGCGCTCCTCGAGTTCATCACCGCCAAGGAAACCTCGATCTCCAAGGAGTGACGGGCCCGGCGCGCATCCTCACCCTGGCACCGACGGCAGGGGCCGTCTCGGTCCCTCAGTGGTGTCCGGCTCCGGTCGGGGCGCAGAGTTGCTCGAGGCGCACGAGGGACTCTGTCATCGCGCCGATCCAGACGGTGCCGTCCTTCGTGAGCTCTCGGAGCTCCTCGGGCGAACGAGGCCTGACACGGGTGCGGCGTCGATCGCGCCGCGCAGCATGCCGGAGCCGTCGATCTCCAGATGGCGGCTCGGATCGACGAGGACCGTGAAAATGGTCTGCGGCCGCGCGCCGATGGCGACTCGACACTGACACTGGTGCGACGTCGGTCATGGTGCGTTCCTCGCTTGCGCCACGCTCGCCGTACCCCGTGCAGACGGGGGGATCCATCGATTCTCATCGCCCTCCGTCCCTGGGCGACGCCGTGCTCGTCGCGCTGCGGTCCGGATCCGCGATGAGGCCGTTCAGTCGAGCTCTGGCTCTCCCACCAGCTCGCTGATCGACCGG